>DKBC01000009.1 GCA_002451065.1 Betaproteobacteria bacterium UBA6910 | reverse complement strand
CGTGCTGATCTACCTGCTGCTGGCGGACCGGGACGTGGAAATCGTCGCGGACCGGGGCATTCACGCCAGGGTAGGGGCCGAGGCGTGGGAGGCGGTCTGCCGGCGCATGGAAAGCGCGTTCCGCGAAGGCCGCATGGAGCAGGGCGCGGTGGAAGGGGTCCGGGAGGCAGGCGCGCTGCTGGCGCGGCATTTCCCCGCCGCGGGACCAAACCCCAACGAATTGGGCGACCGGCCGGTAATGCTGTGACGCGCGCCGCGCATCGCTGCTATTCTTGGAAATGAAGAGACCAATGACCATGAGCCGAAGCGCGGCATTCCAGCGCGGCGTCGAGCGCGACATCGTCCAGATGCCGCAGGCGGACGCGCAGCCCTATTACGAGCCCCAGGGCGCAGAGATCCAGATCTTCGAGGCCGCCTATCGCAAACGCCTGCCGGCGATGCTCAAGGGGCCCACCGGCTGCGGCAAGACGCGCTTCCTGGAATACATGGCATGGAAGCTCCGGCGGCCGCTGGTAACGGTTTCCTGCCACGAGGACCTTACCAGTTCCGACCTGGTGGGACGTTTCCTGCTGGAAGGGGATCAGACGGTGTGGCAGGACGGTCCCCTGACCCGCGCCGTGAAGGCCGGCGCCATCTGCTACCTGGACGAGATCGTGGAAGCGCGCACCGACTCCACGGTGATCATCCATCCGCTCACCGACCACCGCCGGCGCCTGCCCCTGGAGAAGAAGGGGCAGGAGATCGAGGCCCACGAGGATTTCATGCTGGTGATCTCCTACAATCCCGGCTACCAGACGGTGCTCAAGGACCTGAAGCCTTCCACCAAGCAGCGCTTCGTCGCGATCAATTTCGATTTTCCCCGGGAGGAAGTGGAGCTGAAGGTGGTGCAGCACGAGGCGCCGGATCTGGATCCGGCCCTGTTGGCGAAACTGGTGGCGGCCGGGCGCAAAGCGCGCGCCCTCAAGGACCACGGGCTGGAGGAAGTAACCTCCACCCGGGCGCTGGTGTATGCGGCGGAAATGATGGCGGCCGGGTTGCCGCCCATCGAGGCCTGCCGTGTCTCCATGGTGAATCCGGTGACCGACGATCCCGAGCTGGCGGAAGCGCTGATGGAGATCGTGAAGGCGCATTTCGAGTAGGCAGCGCGGGGGCGCGCGCAGTCGACGCGCACCGCGCCTCCGCCGTGAATTTCTGCCATGGCGTATTCCCCTGACGTTCTGCGCGCCCTCCGGGAACTGGAGGAGGCGAGCATCATTGCCCACCGCGAGGCGCTGGAAGCCATGCCCGCCATTGCCCGCCATGGCGACGCGGTACTCGCGCAGTGGCTGGACGCCTGCCGCATCCTGTTTCTCTACGGGCGGGAGGCGGGCAAGGCCTTCATCCGCGGCAGCCGGGCGGCGGAGGAGGCTGCCGAGGAAGTGCTGCCCTGGACCCGGCAAGCCCTCAGGTTCGCCGAGCTGCAGGACGCGACCGAAATCGTCGAGACCTTCATGGCCCAGCTGCCCGACGCCTATGCCGTGCTTGGCCATGACGGCGAGCCGTGGTGGGCGGACCTGGGACTGCGCTGGTGCGAGCGGCACCTGGACAGCGGGCTGGTCTATTTCGAGACGCCGGTGCGCGCCCTCGCCGCGCGCCAGCGCATGCGCGGCGTGGAGGAGGTGATGGATCCCGCCGAGCAGTTGTTTGCCACCCGGCGGCTCGCCCTCGGCAGCTATCTGCCCGGCGCGCTCAAGGTGCGCAACCTGTTCGGCCCGGAGGCGATCCTTCCCTGGGCCCATCGCGGCGCCGACATTCTCCAGTCCGGGCGCATGCGGGGCGAAGCCTATTTCCGCCTCGAGTCCGAGGAGAGCCTGCAGTTGCTTAAGGAGCAGCTGCCGGGCTACCTGGTGGCGGACCATCAGCGGCTGCTGCAGATGCTGGTGAGCGCGTGGTACGGCGCCGGCATCGGCCTCAAGGAAGGCGACTGGTCGCCGGAGCACGGGCGCACCTTCGCCGAGACCGACGGCCAAAGCATCTTCCTTCCGGTGGTGTTTCCCGACCGCGAGGAGGCGGTGCTCGCGGTGCTGCACACGGCGGGCCATGTGGTGTTCGGTTCCTACCGCCGGGACCAACTGGAAGCGCTGTTCGCGGAGGCGGGCGTTCGGGGACTGCCGCGGGACGCCGAGCACAAGGTGCCGTGGCATCCCTTGCTGGCGGGGTTCGACGAGGACCGTTCCCGTTTCGAGCTACTGTTCGATCTCGCCGAGGACCTCCGGATCGATTGCGCCATTAACCGCGTGGCGCCGAATCATCTGCGGCGCATGCTGGCCCTCGCGGACGCGCGGCAGCCGCCCCCCGGCGCCGCGCGGCCTTATTACGAGCTGGCGCGGGAGAGTCTGCGCTTTGCGGTGGCGCGCCTGAGCGGCGCGGGAGGTTCTGACGGCGGCTCCATGCTGGAGCGGCTGGCGCCCTTGGTGGAGCCCGCGGCCACGCTCGCGGACGCGTTCCGCATGGCGCGGGAGCTGCACGCGCAGACCACGCTACCCCCCGTCGGGACCCAGGACGAACGTCAGGCCGCCTACCTGCCGGGGCGTTCACCCAATACCGCACGGGCAGTCACGCCGAGCGAGCAGGACGAGGAGCCGGGCAGTGGTGCGGGGGCGGACCAGGAGGACTCGGCCGGCCGGCCCCAGTTGGGAAAGGACGAGCAGGGTGACGCAGCCGCCGGTGGCGCGGCGGCGGATGAAGCAGAACCGGAGCCGACCGCCCAGACCGGGACGGCGGGGGCCGGCATCCCGCAGCCGGTCCGCACCGCCGGTCAGCAGGGGACGCGTCCGGCCAGGGAAAAGGGGATTCCCTATCCGGAGTGGGACTACCGGGACCGGCGCTACAAGCGCAACTGGGTGTGGGTCCAGGAGCGGCGGCTCGAGGAGTCGAATCTTTCCGAAGCCGAGCGGCTGCATGCCCATTACGCCGACGCCCTGACCCGCCTGAAGAAAGCGATTCTGGCGCAGAAGCCTACGCGCCTGGCACCCAGACCGCGGCAGTGGGAGGGCGACGAGGTGGATCTCGATGCCGCCATCGGGTTCATCACCGAGAAGCGAGCCGGCATGTCGCCCCCGGCCCGGGTATACCGCCAGCGCCGGGTGCAGATGCGGGAGACGGCGGTGACGCTGCTGGCGGATCTCTCCACCTCGGTGATGCAGCAGCTTCCCGATGGTGAGGGGCGGGTGGTGGACCGCATCCGCGCCGGCATTCTGTTGTTCGCGGAGAGCATGGAGGTGGTGGGCGACGCCTACTGCATCGCCGGCTTCTGCTCCAAGTACCGGGAAAACGTGAATTACTACGCCATCAAGGGGTTCGACGAGCCCTTCACCCAGGAAACGCGGGGCGTGATCGGCGGCCTGTCGGGCCGGCTGGCCACCCGCATGGGGGCGGCGATTCGCCACGCCACCAAGCATTTCGAGCGTGTGGAAAGCCGTCGGCGCTTATTGTTGTTGCTGTCCGACGGCCGGCCAGAGGATTACGATGATGGCGGTGACCGACGCTATTTGCACGAAGATACGCGCATGGCGGTGAAGGAAGCGGTGGCCAAGGGGGTTCATCCATTCTGCATTACCGTCGACACCATGGC
>DKBC01000066.1 GCA_002451065.1 Betaproteobacteria bacterium UBA6910 | reverse complement strand
GCCCATGGAGCCCCACTTCGGTTGTGCCAGCGCGACGAATGTCGGCCCCGCGCTCCACTTGCCCGATCCGAGTTGCTTGTCTGTCGCGGTCGGAGCGGTGACCGAGGGGCCGACCCCCCAGATCCAGCGGTCGTACTTCACCGGGGAAAAGAACAGGGAGTAGTTGATGTCGCCGAGACCCCTGGTGCCGCTGCCGGGAACTGGATTGGGTATGTCAGGTGTGCCGGCGATTGCGCCCGGGCTGTCGATCAAGGGCACGATCAGGCGGTTCACCAGGTTCCAGTCGCCGACGGTGACCGGCAGCACCGGCTGCACGTTGAGAAATGCCGCTTCTCCGTTGGGCGCCCCATAGTCAAAGCTGAACTTGAACGGCAGGCTGATGAGGGAACTGATGGGATTCTGGACCGCAGAGCGAAGGTCGCCACCACTCGACTCTTGTCCGTGCGCGGCGACAGGCAGGACAACCAGGATTATTCCGATGAGCGTCGCTTTCGGGAACTCGGTCATGGCGGTTACGATTTCGGCCTTCGCTTCAAATCGTCGCAGGATTGGAGATCGCGTTTGGGCTTGAAACGGACTTCCGGAAATGCGGCGGCTCGCTGCAATTCGCTGGCGAAGCGTCCGAACACCCCGAGCAAGTTAACGAACGGCACGGGGATCCGATATTGGACCTTAGTCCTACAAATTGCCGTTCGCGCAGTCTTGGCTTCGCAAACTGTTAGCGGCACCGGCGGGTGTCCCTCGGAGCCTGCCGGGTAGGGGGCGATAGACGGGCGTTCCATGGGGCCAGGCGTAGACGCGTTCCACCCTATTGGAGATCGCGCCCATCCCCTTCGCTTTCAGCCGCCGGATTGGAGCCGGCGGCGCTCAGACTCGAGCCTCTCGCGCTCGTATTCGAGGCGCTGGCGTTCCATTTCCATTTGTTGCTGCTGGTACTGCATCTGTTGCTGCTGCTGGTAGTAAGCCGCGTCGCGATGCTGCTGGGCGCGGGCCGCGCCGGCGATTCCGCCAACCACGGCTCCAGCAGCCGCGCCGCGGCGGCCGCCGACGATTCCCCCCAGGACGGCGCCGCCGAGGGCGCCACCCAACAGGCCGGCATAGGAGGGCAGCGCGGGCATCCCGGTGGCGGCGGCGAGAGCAAGGACAAGGACCACCGGGCCGGCGCGGCGCAGCAGCGGCTGGCGACGGGGGGTAGAATCGTGGCGCAGGCGGGCGGCTTCATCGGTCATGGTTTCACCCGTTTGTCGTCTTTCCATGTTTGGGTTTCCCGGGCGCCATCCGGCAGGGTGACCTCGAATTTGCCGTTGGCTTTTCCGTTAATCCATGCGCCCCGATAGACGGAACCATCGGGCAGCGTGAAGGTGCCGGCGCCGCTGGCCTTGCCATCGCGGAACTCGCCATCGTAGAGATCGCCGTTCGGAAACAGCAGCTTTCCCTTGCCGTGGCGCTTCCCGCTTCGGAAGCCGCCCTGGTACCGCTCCCCGCCGGGAAGGGCGACGTAGCCCTCGCCGTAAGGGCGGCCGTTCCTAAGCTCTCCCTGGAACACCGTGCCGTCCTTGCCCTTGTACACGCCGAAACCGTCAGGCTTGTCGCGCTTGAAACCGCCCTCGTAGCGGCTGCCATCCGCGAGCTCATAGACGCCAAATCCGTCGAGCAGGCTGTCCTTGAAGCCGCCCGCGTAGCGCTCGGTTCCTCCAGCTTCGTGGACCTCCATCCTTCCCTCGCCTTGCGCCTTTCCGCCGCGCATGGAACCCTCGAATCGGAGCACCTGATTTCCGCCGGCGTTAATCTCCAGTACCCCGCTCCCCTGGAGCTTGTCGTCGGCGCAACCGCCGCTCCAGCGCAGGATTTCTCCTCTCCTGAGTGGTTCGTCGGACCAGACCTTGCAGCCGGAGTCGGCCACGGGCAGCCAATGATCGGCCCACGAAGCGGATGCCGCCGGCCCCGACAGAATCGAGAGCAACGCAAGTTGGGAAAGGATGCGGCGAGACCAGGGCATGGACGGATTCCTCGAGGCGGCGTGTTGCGGCGATGCGACGCTCTTCTCAAGCGCAGGTCGATCGGGAGCCACAGTAGCCGGGATGATGGCGGGCGGCAATTGGACTTTGGTCCCATTTTTCACAGTCCGTGGAACTCCTTCCTGCCCAGTGCCGCCTCCAGGGCGCGCACCATCACCTCGTCCCCAAACGGCTTCGTAAGATACTGGATGGCCCCCGCCGCCAGCGCCTGGTCGCGATCCCTGGCGGTCTCGTGGGCGGTGATGAACACGATGGGAATTCGCCGTCCGGCGGCCACCAGCCTTCCCTGGACCTCAAGGCCGCGCATTTCGGGCATCTGCTGGTCGAGTACCAGGCAGTCGACCGGTTGTGACGGCGCCGCGTCCAGGCGGTCAAGAAACTTCTGCCCCGAGGAGAAGGTTTCCGCCTTGTAGCCGAGAGAGCGCACGAGGCGACTGATCGCGCGGCAGACCGAGGCGTCGTCGTCGACGATGGCGACGGTGGGCGGTTTTGGAAGCGGCAATGGGTTCTCCGCGCCTCTTCAGACCGACGTGCGGTCTCCAGGCGCGGGAACAACCTAAGCGCTGGCGGATCGCGGGGCAATTGGACCTTGGTCTCATGGGACGCCAATGCGCGACGGGCAGCGTCGCCCCACCGCATCATGGCTTCTCAGTAAATCCGATCCTTTCGGCTGCGCGCACCAGTTGCGCGAGGGATCCGGCCTTCATCTTGGCCATCACGCGGCCGCGATGGACCTTGACGGTCTTTTCGGAGGTGCCGAGGTCGTCGGCGATCTGCTTGTTGAGCCGTCCGGCGACGACCCGCGCCATCACTTCCCGCTCCCGGGGGGTGAGGGTGTCCGCGCGGCGCCTCAGTTCATCCAGCTCACGGCGTTCAGCGTGCTCCCGCATCGACCGGGCAAGGGCCTCATCGATGGCGGCCAGCAGCTCGGAGTCGCGCACCGGCTTCGCGAGAAAATTCACGGCGCCCGCTTTCATGGCCTTCACGCTCATGGGGATGTCACCGTGGCCGGTGATGAAGACGACCGGCAGCGCAACATCGCGCGCCTGCAACTCCCGCTGGAGATCCAGCCCGTCGAGCCCTGGCATGCTCACGTCGAGGAGGAGGCACGCCGGGATCGAGCCGTCAGCGCCGCTCTCCAGGAACTCGCGCGCCGACGCGAATGCCTGGACCCGGTGGCCGCTTGCGCGCAGCAGCCGGGTGAGCGCCTGGCGGACGGATTCGTCGTCGTCCACCAAAAAAACCTGATGCTGGTCACCGTTCATGCGGCGGCCTCCCGCGGATCGAGGGCGCCGAATACCGGAAGGGTCAAGCAGAATGTCGCACCCCGGTCGGAATTGTTCTCGGCCCACAGCCGGCCGTCGTGGCTTTCGACGATGGACCGCGCGATGGAAAGCCCCATGCCCATGCCGCCGCGCTTGGTGCTGAAGAAAGGCTCGAAGACCTCCGTTAGCCCGTCGGGCGCAAGGCCAATTCCCTGGTCGCGCACGCTGATTTCCCAGGCGTCCCGGCGGCGGGAAATCCCTACGGTTATGCGGCGTCGATCTGCCGGGAGATGGGCCACGGCGTCGAACGCGTTCAACAGCAGGTTGAGCAGCACCTGCTGCAGCTGAATCGTGTCCCCGTGCGCCAGCGCCGGCTCGGACGGACACTCCACGGCGACGTCGATTTTGCGTATCATGCTGTCGCCGCGCAGCAACTGAGAAACGTCGCGGGCAAGCCGGCACAGGTCGACGGCGGCGAACGCGGGCGGCTCCTTTGTCAGCAGCGCACGCAGGCGTCGAATCACGTCACTTGCGCGCTGATTGTCCTTGACCAAGTCGTGCAGGATGTCCCGGACTTCCCCGAGTTCGGGCGGGTCGGTGGCAAGAAAGCGTTGCGCGGCCTGGGCATTGCTCAACATCGCGGTCAGGGGCTGATTCAGCTCGTGGGCAAGCGATGCGACCAGTTCTCCCATCGCCGAAACGCGGGTCACGTGCGCGAGGGCGTCGCGCTCGCGCCGAGCCTCGTGCTCGGCACGGATGCGCGGCGTCAGGTCCTCGCCGATGCTGAGCGTACCGCCCGAAGCGCCATCGACGTCGTAAAGCAACACCTGCGACCATCTTACGTGCAGGGCTTCACCTGTCTTTCCGAGGACCGTGTTCTCGAACGACGGGAGATTGCCCCCTTGAAGCAGATTCCGGAACGTGTCCCAGGCAGCAGGGCGCTCAGCTTGCGGAACGGCGATGTCAATCCAGGGCCTGCCGAGGATGTCGCCCCTCTCGTAGCCGAGGAGCCGCAGGGCGTGGGGATTGACGTAATTGACCAGCCCCCCGCGATCCAGGCCCACCACCAGCAGTTGTACGTTTTCCAGCAGAAGTCTCCACCGCTTCTCGTCCGCCTGGACTTGCCGGGCGTAGCGCGATGCGGAAAACGCCCTGGAGACGAGCACGTACGTCATCCCAAAGACGATGGCGAGGAAACCGAAGCTGATCATGTACGGGGTGGCGACAACGCCGGCGTCGACCAGCGGCGTGTGAGCCCCGGCGAGAAGGATGAACACCACGATCCCGCCGCCGACGGCGGCCGCCTCCTCGCGGGTGCCGCCGCGCCATGCCCGGAAGGATCCGTCGAGGGCGTAGACCAGAATGAGCAGCGAGGCTGCGTCCGCAAGGGCCTTCCATGGATTGGGCTCGCCGATGGCGAGCGTGAAGGTCTCGCCCCAGAACGTCTTCATCATCCGCAGTTCGGTGATTTCGGAGTACACCAGGCTCATCGGCGACGTGAAATTGATGCCGATCGCGATCGTCCAGAGCACGGTGATCGCGACCGCCAGCCAACGGCGCGCCGTGCCGAAGTGCAGGTAGACGAACCAGACCATGGAAATGATCAGCAAGTAAATCGTCAGGTTTTCCCACTGCAGGAGAGTCCCATAGCGCGCCGTATCATCCGCACGCATCAGTGCCAGTTCGAGCAGGGCGCTGGCGGCGGCGCTGAATGCCATGACGGAGGAGAGCAGATAGACGCTCCGGCGGCGCTCCTTGAACCACAGAAGTACGTGGGAGAGGCCCATCATGGCGCTTGCCGCCGCGCACATGGACCAGGCGATCGTCAACGGGCTCATGACAGGCTACGAATCACCCGGGAAGCCCAGTGCCGCGCGGCGGGAGCGCATCATTCGCCGCGGGGCGCGGAGAGGTTTCGGTGTTTTGGGTCGTACGCATCGAAGCTCGGCGACGGGGCGCTCAATTTCTCGAGTGGTTCCGGTCGCAGGCTTTCATAATGGGCCCGGAAACCCTGTTAGATATTGCGCGAGAGCTCGTGGGCGGTGCACCCGCCCAGCCGCGCCGCCAGGACTGGGGCCATGAGCGGCAAGGCGAAACGTGCCGGTGTCGAGCTCGGTTGGCGGGGAGTGCGGCAAGGAGCCGAATTTCACGCATCAGGAGATCGCGTCTGAGGAATTGCATCTCGGGTCGGAGTCCAATGTGAATTAGAGTCAAGAAAAAGTGGTTCAAAGCCGCCTTCACCCTACGACGCTGTCAACCCGATAGAAATTCCACGCGCTCAACGATGCCGACGGATGCAGGCTTCGCACTGAATGCTTCCCCCCGGGCAGATTCGCCTGGCAAATGCAGGGGCTTAGCGCAGGCCGTCACAGCCATCCCGGTTCTCCGTCCTCGCCGGGGGCGATTCGCGAACCCCGGCGTCCGCCCCGTCAGGCACAGCGACGCGCGCTAGGGCGCGGTCGCCTCCTGGACGAAACCCTGGAGGGCCTTTTTCATATTGCCCACTACCGGGCAGTCGGCGACGCCGTGGCGCGCGGCGACGTAGGCGGGATCGTTGTAGGCCAGCCAGACCTGCCCTTTCGCGTCCTCCCAGACCAGCGCCTTGAGGGGCAGGTCGATGCCCACGGTCTGGCTGCATTCCATGAAAGGCGTACCGCCCTTGGGGTTACCAAAGATCAGGAGTTCGGTTGGGCGCAGGGTCTTTCCCACCTGGGCGGCGCCCGCCGCGTGATCCACTCGCACGAAGACGGTCATGCCCTTCTGCTTGACGATGCTTTCCAGGCGGTCCATGGTGTCCTTGGCCTTGTGCGGACTCTTGGTCGCGACGAGGCCGTCGGCGGCCCAGGCCGATGACGAAACGATTAAGAACGCGATGGCCAAAACGGATTGCAGAGCTTGCATGGTATGTTCCTTTCGTGACGAAGTCGTATCGGGAAACGCTGCCAATCGAATCGCGCGCGCAGGCGCGAATGGCACGAGAAGCGATCCCGACCGCATCGGGAAGCTCGACCGGCGGGACCCTGAACATCGGACTATACCGAATCGGTGGCGGTCGCGACACCCGGAGCGGCNNGGCCGGCGCATCATGGACGCGGCCGGGTTTCGTTTGCAATGCCGATCGTCGGCGACGCGCAGTTCAATTGCGAGGCGCCGGGGCTAGCGCGGCCGGCCTGGCCCGCGGCAGCGCCGTCCACAGGCCCGGGACAAAAGGTGGGTAAGCGAAGGCCCGGGGGCTCCGGCGGTCAATTGAATCTCAGTCGATCCAGCCGAGCACGTCGCGGATGATGGACCATCGCGGCGGCTGCGTTTCCTTGACCTGGCCCAGCATCCAGTACTTGTAAAGCCGATCAATGGTGCCGTTGCTCCTGGCATTGAGAAGCCAGGTGTCGAGGTACAGCAGCATGTCCGTATTGCCCTTGGCCACGACATAGCCCATCGGCAGGAAGACCGGGGGGGAGGGGGTCGCCAGCGTGAATCGCGGATAGCGGATTGTCCAGGCGGCGCCCTCTTCGGAAATCATCGCGATGGCGTCGACGCCCGGGGCTCCCGCCGCAAGCAACCGGTCCAATGCCTGCTTGTCCGGATACGCGACGGGGGTTGCATGCGGCAGCAACTGCGCCAGGTAGCTCCGCGAAAGAGCGTTGTCCGAGATGGCGACGCGGAGACCTTGCATCTGCCGGATAATGTCCCAGTCCTGAAACTCGCGTCGGTGGTGATCCATCACGATCATTCCCACCGGCGAGTTCACGACCGGGGTCGTCATGGCGACTTTTTCGGTGAGGAATGGCGCGATGGGGATCAGTGACAGCAAGGCATCGCAAGACCCGGAAAGAAGACGGTCCCCGGCCTCCTGAATCGATCGGACAGGAAGAAACTCGACCGCTACGCCGACTTGGCGCGCGAAACCATGGGTCATATCGATGTCGAATCCGACCAGCTCTCCCGCTTCGTTAAAGAACGCCGAGGGATAGTCGTCCAGCGAGTAGCACGCTTTCAGAATGCCGCGCTCTCTGAGGGTGTTTAAGTCCGAACCGCCGCCCGGTGCCGGGGAGGGTTCCTCAGGCCACTCCCGGTGGACGATCTGCGGCTGCGGCTTTTCCGTGAGCCTCAGGCCCGCGAGGAGCCGATCCTTGGTGTAGGGTTCCACATAGACGTAGGTATAAAACCAGCGGGTCCCGAGGACGGCCATTGCCAGAAGCGCTGCGGACACGATGGCGAAGCGCAGCAACGGCCGCAGACGGAGCGTCACCCTGCCTTGCATGGCGTAGCTTCCGATCAGGGCGATGGCGATGATGTGCATGGCGGCAAGCAGGGTGCCAAAGCGGCTGCCGATTACATCGACGGTCACGAACACCTGGAACAGATCCGCGGGAAGTCTCAGCAGGTCGAAAAGGAAAGGCAGGGCCAGAACGGTGCCGCCAAACAGGCTGGCCAGGCCCGCGACCGCGAGCGTCGGGTACTGCGCGACCGGAACGGAGGAACCCACATACCAGCCCCCGAACAGGACAAACATTAGGGCCAATAGCAACCCGAGGGGAGGGAAGGGATAGGCGGCGGGGATCAGGATGTCGATGGGAGAACCCGTGCTCTCGTCCAAATCGCCTGGCGCACCGTCGGCCGATGCCACCAGCCTCTTGCTCTCGGCCGCGAGCATGGGCAAGACGATGAGCACGCTTCCCGTGGCAAACGCCGCCACCAGCGGACCGCGGAAGGCGCGAAGGATCGCGCCGTAGCTTAGCGGGGTCAGGGTCGTGATTAAGGCGGGGATCAGCCAAAAGCTCAGAATCATGGACATGGCGACGTAGATGGCCAGGTACACCTGCAGCCGGCCCAGGTCGGCGACGTCAATGGTGCCGGCGGCGCTTGCGGTAATGGCGAACACCCCGTAGGGCGCCAGCGCGCCGACGTACCCGGTGATGGCCATCAGGACGTCGCCGACGGGGGAAAGGAAATCCAGCACCTTTTCCTTGCTCGGAACGTTCATCAGGGCCAGGCCGAACAGGATGCTGAAAACCACGATGGCGGGAACGACGGCGTTCGAGAGCGAGGCGAAGAAGTTCGACGGAATATAGAGCTGGAGAAAATCCACCGGTTTTGGCTCTTCGACCTGACTGGCGCTGAAAAAAGACGCCGATGGCCAGTCCGGCAGGGCGAGGGGGGTGAGGAAGACAACCACCAGGCCGATGAGCCACAGCACCAGCAGCACGCTGCCGGCCCGGATGCCGAGTTCCCGGGCGTCCGCGAGGGTCAGCCTGCCGAGGGAGGTAATCAGGGCAATCACGACGTAGGGAATCACCGTCATCTGCAGCAGGGCGATGAAGCCGTCGCCCGCGATCTTGAAAAAAGCCACCTTCTCCCCAAAGAACACGCCCACCAGAATGCCCAGGCCGAGGCCGATGAAGACCTGAGTTGCCAGACCGGGCCTGCGCTTCTTTTTTGGTTGTACCGAGCTCATGATGGCGCCAGTGTCGCCAACCGCGATGGGCGTTGAGCGATCGGTCTCCGGATCCTGAGACGGTCGGGTTCAGACTTCGGCATCAGGCACATTTCCTATTTCGAGATGGTGACGGGAATGCCGACGCCCTCAATATCGCCGACCGTTGTCTGGAACAGGATGTTGAGAAGGAGGAACGAAGTGCGATCCCAACGGGCGTCGTTGACCGAGTAATACCGCCCCGCGTAGTACACCGACGGTAGGCTGTCGTCCGGCGCATTGTCGGTCACAATGATCTGCAACGTCGCTGTGGGACTCTTGTCGGTGCTTCCGGTCCGGGGGTCTTGGGCAACATCGAACTCCTTTGAGATCTGGATTCCTAGCGCCAGGAACGCGAGGACTTGGAACATGCTGCGCAGCTTGATGGCACCTTGGATCGGGAAATCGCCACCGGGTTTGCCGGGGCGGATGTCCAGGTAGACAAACTCCCGAGGATTTTTCTGTATCCGCTCATTGAGCTCGAACCGCTCCTGGTCGGTCAGGGACATGGGATCGAAGTTGGACACCACGACCCGGCCCGCCTTCAGCCGGGTCAGTTCGTAATTGCCGTCCGGCTTCTGGCGCCATCGCAGGCCCTTGTCGAAGCCATTGGTGACGTCTTCCGCGCGGGGGACCGATTTGAAGTCGGCTATCAAAGTCTCCTCGAAAACCAGGGCGCGGACGAAAAGGTTGCGGTTGTCATTCAGCCACTGCAGGTGCATGGCGATGCGCCGGAATTCCTCGTACTCCCGCGTGCGCAGCGGATTGTTTTCGATGAAACGGACGAAACCACCGCCCGCTGTCTGGACCTCGATCCCGGATGCCATGAGGCGCATCACCTGATTGATGCGGCCGCCCTGATACACCAGGAATTCGAAGGCTTCGTCGCCAAAGGGCGTGACGACGCGCTGGGTGAAGGCGTCCCCGGACACGGGGACAATGCTGAAAGTGGGATTCTCCGACGCGCTGGCGCCGAGATTGAGATCGAGAAAATTGGCCTGGGATCCGCTCTTGAGGCGGCTGGTTGCGCCAATGGTGGTGGTCCAGTCGAAGGTCGCTGCGATACTCGATGTCGAGGTGAAATGAATGGTGTCGCCGCGGGCGACGCGGGCAACGTTGAGAAGCAGCAGCTTCTCGTCCAGCCTCTTGGCCACCTCGTCGTAGGCGAGCACCTGCCGCTCCAGAACCGGCGGGCCGGCGCAGCCGCTGTTCAGGAGCAAGGCGGCGGCAAGCAATGCGACAGACGTAAGGGATCTCCATGATACTGGCAAAAGCCGCATCATCGCCTCCGAAGCTTCTTTGTGCTGCAACGAACCCAAGGTTGCGGTGAGATTATTCGTTGAGCGGGGGATGGTCAAGGCGCGGCGACACCCGACGCCGTCCGGCGCCGAGGATTTGCGCTATCGGGCGGTCAAGAAGCGCGCTCCGGCTGAGTTAGAATCTCGTGTATGGAGGACGAGGGATTCATGCGCGAGGCGCTGGCTCTGGCGCGCCAGGCCACGATTCGTGGCGAGGTGCCGGTGGGCGCCATCGTGGTGCGGGACGGCGAGATCGTGGGTCGTGGCCTCAACTGCCCGATTTCCGAGAACGATCCCACGGGCCATGCCGAGGTGCGTGCCCTGCGCGACGCGGCGCAGCGCTTGGGGAATTACCGGCTCCCTGGCTGCACGCTGTATGTGACCATCGAGCCCTGCGCCATGTGCGCCGGCGCCATCTTCCACGCGCGCATCGCGCGCGTGGTTTACGGCGCGCCGGACTCCAAGACCGGAGCGCTGGGGAGCGTGGTCAACCTGGCGGCGGAGCCGCGGCTCAACCACCACGCGTCGGTGGAGGGCGGGGTGCTGGCGGAGGAATGCGCGGGGCTGCTGCAGGCGTTCTTCACGGAGCGCAGGGGGTCCTGCAACCCGGTCCCGGGCTCAGGTAACAATGAAGAGAGGAAGAACGCGGGATGAAGGTCCGCATCAGCATCGCGTCCCAGATCCTGGACCTGCTGGATGACTCGGGGAAACTCGTGAAGCGCTATTCGGTCTCGACTTCCCGGAACGGCCCGGGAGAAGTGAGCGGAAGCCTCCGTACGCCGCGAGGCAGGCACGTGATTCGTGCCAAGATCGGGGCCGGGTCGCCGATTAACACGGTGTTCGTCAACCGCCGGCCCACCGGGGAAGTGTGGAGCCCTGGACTTGCGGCGCAGTTTCCCAACCGCGACTGGATCCTGACCCGCATCCTGTGGCTCTCGGGCTGCGAGCCGGGCTTCAACCGATTGGGCGAGCGCGACACCATGCGCCGCTTCATTTACATCCACGGCAGCCCGGATCCGGTGGAGATGGGCAGGCCGGGTTCCATCGGCTGCATCCGCATGCGCAATGCCGATCTGGTGGAGCTGTTCGACCGCGTACCGGTGCGGACGCCGGTGGAGATTACCGAGCAGCCGGCGCCCGCGTGGGCGGCGACTTGAACGGCGTGTTTGTGACAGGAGGCCGCAAGTGAGATTCGCCAACAAGATTGTCATCATTACCGGCGCGGGCCGTGGCATCGGACAGGCTGCGGCGCTCAGGTTTGCCAGGGAAGGCGCGAAGGTCGCAGTCTGCGACCGGGACAAGGCCGCCGTGGACGAGACCGTGGCCAGGATCCAGTCGCAGGGCGCCGAGGCCCTGGAATTCGCCGTGGATATCACGGACTCCGGCGCGGTCGAGGGCATGGTGGCCGACGTTATCGCGGGCTGGCATCGTGTGGAC
>DKBC01000115.1 GCA_002451065.1 Betaproteobacteria bacterium UBA6910 | reverse complement strand
CCAGGCATCCTGCTGCCGCAATGGCCCTACGTCGGCATCCTGCGCCCGGACCAGGCCCTCAAGGTGCGGGCCGCCCGCATCGAGAGCGAGAAGTCCACGTTGCGGGCCGAGCTCGCCAAACTGGCCCAGGAGTCCCGAAGAGGCAAGCCCTTCGACCGCGGCGCGGGGCGGTTCCGCGTCGAACAGGAGCCCGATAAGGGCCAGGATCTGACGCTGCTGCTGGACGAGCGCCCGGTGGCGCCGCCGGACGGCGTGACACAGCTTCTGCGATCCATCGTGCTCGACCTGGGCGAGATCCCTCCGGAGTACCTGGCAGCCGCCGGTGACGGCGCCTACGACGATACCGCCAGCGGCGCCGAGAAAGATCCGGGCGCGGCGCAAGCCGGGACCGATGCCCAGATCTACGATGAGTGGGATTACCGACGGGGCCATTATCGCAAGGCCTGGTGCGTGCTCCAGGAGCGGCAGGTCCATTTCGGGGATCCAGGCTTCGTCCCCGCCACCCTGGCGAAATACGGGCCCCAGGTGCGCCAGCTGCGCCGTCGCTTCGAGGCGCTGCGGGGCGAAGACAAGGTGCTGCGGCGCGAACTGTTCGGGGATGACGTGGACTTGGACGCCCTCATCGAGGCCCATGCCGACATGCGCGCCGGGCACGCCCTGGCCGACCGCCTGTTCCTGCGCCGTGACGCCGTGGACCGGAACATGGCGGTGATGTTCATGGTGGACATGAGCGGCTCCACCAAGGGCTGGATTAACGACGCCGAGCGGGAAGCGCTGGTGATGCTGTGCGAGGCGCTTGAGACCCTGGGGGACCGCTACGCCATCTTCGGGTTCTCGGGAATCACCCGCAAGCGCTGCGAAATCTATCCAGTCAAGCGCTTCGCGGAACCCTACTCGGAGGACGTGAAGCGGCGCATCGCCGGCATCCAGCCCCTCGACTTCACCCGCATGGGGGTGGCGATCCGCCATCTCGCCCGACTGCTTTCCCGGGTGGAGGCGCGCACCCGGTTGCTGGTCACCCTGTCCGACGGCAAGCCGGACGATCACTACGACGGCTACCGCGGGGAATACGGGATCGAGGACACGCGCCAGGCCCTGATCGAGGCCAAGCGTTTGGGCATACACCCGTTTTGCATCACTATCGACCGGGAGGCGCGGGACTATCTGCCCCACATGTACGGCGCGGTAAACTGGGTGCTGGTGGACGACGTGGCGCGGCTTCCGCTAAAGGTTGCCGACATCTATCGCCGGCTCACCACCTAGCCGGGCGCCGCACGGATCGAGACAAAACCAAAGATGCTTCCGGGGAAAGGCTACAACGAAATCAACATCGGCGACCGGTTCGAGTCCGCCATGACCGTCACCGAGACCCACCTGGTGCTCGGCGCGGGCCTGATCGGCGATTTCAATCCCGTTCATGTGAACCAGCAGTTCGCCCAGGAATCCCGCTTCGGCAGCCGCATCCTGCACGGGGTCATCACCAGCGCCATCATCGGCGGCCCCATGGGGATGGTTTTCCACGGGACCGCCATCGCCTACCTGGAACATAACTGCCGCTTCCTCGCCCCCGTGCGCGCCGGCGACACCCTGAACACCACCTGGACTCTGGTGGAAAAGATCGACAAGCCGGCCCACGGCGGCGGCGTCGCCGTGATGCAGGCGAAGTGCGTGAATCAGGAGGGCGTCCTGGTCGCCGAAGCGAGCGGGAAGATGCTGCTCAGAAACGCATAGCAGCCCCATACCGGTTTCCCGTCACACCACGCTGCCGAAGCTCCTGTCCACAGCCCCCGCGGGAGCCTTTAGCCCGCTGATTCGGCAACCCTGCGCCACCGGCCCCTTCGGAAACAGCTGGTACAGGTAGCGCATCCCGCCCTTGATGTGGAATTTCTCGTCCAGCGCGTCGTGCAGTTCCCGCATGTTGATCACGGGCTGTTCGCCGTGCCGCGCAAAGTATTCCTGCAATGCGCGCACGGCTTCCCAGTGGTCGCCGGTGAGGTCCAGCCCTTCCGCCCGCGCCACCTCCCGGCCCTGATCCGGCGACCAGTCGTTCGGCGCATTAGGGAAAGCGTATTCCCGCGTTTCTGCCATGGTTCACCTCCATGGATCGGTCATCGACCCTGGAAATATAGTACGGCCAATACGCCCGAAGGACCCAAACCGTTTTCCAGGCGCATTCCTTTCGCCAGCAAGCCGACGCTTTGCCGCTAACGTTGTTAGGGTCTTATTCCCTCCGCACTATGCCATGCGAGCTGTCCGCCCTGCCCGGCTTGCGCTGTGTCTGCCCAATAACGCCGTCTATCAGCCGGCGCGCGATGCTCAGGGGATGAGGCAGTTCCGGCAGCCGGTCCGGGGAGTACCATCCCGCGTCCTCGATCTCGGGGTCCTGGAGGCGGATTTCGCCACCGGCGTACTCCGCGACAAACGCGATCATCAGGGAATGGGGAAACGGCCACGACTGGCTCCCGAAATAGCGCAGGCCGGCAATCTCGAGGCCCACCTCTTCCCTGACCTCCCGTGCCGCCGTCTCCTCCAGCGTTTCGCCCGGCTCGACGAAACCCGCGAGAGCGCTGTACATCCCTTTCGGAAACCGCGGCGAGCGCGCCAGCAGCAGTTCCCGGCCGCGCCGGATCAGGATCATCACCACGGGAGATAATCGCGGATAGAACAGTTCGCCGCAGGCCGGGCATTCCCGGGCCCGCTCGCCCGGCTTCCGCACGGTCTCGCTGCTGCAGGCGCCACAATACCGGTGACAGCGGTCCCACTCCTTGATCTGGAACGCCCTGGCCGCGAGCCGGAAGAAGTCGTCGTCGACCCGGGCGAACAGCCGCCGCAGCCCTTCGAAGGCCCAGCCGGCGGGAGCCACTTCCTCCTTCCCCACTTCGGCGACATAGCATGGCGCCCCGCGGAAGGTGCCCAGGAAACCCTCCCGCAGCGGCCGCAGCGCGAGATCTTGGGGAGGCCGCCCCGGTACCCGGGCAGGACCCTGATCCGCGCTCACCAGCAGGCGCGCTTCCTGGAACACATACCACCGGGCGCCCGGGGCCGGCTCCGCGGGCGGCTCGATACCGGGCAAGAAATCCTGCTCCGCCAAGGGCCTCACGCTTTCCCGGCGGCCCGCAACCGCTCCTCTTCCCGCTGGCGCAGCACCCGGCGCTGCACCTTGCCGGTGGTGGTCATGGGCAATGCGTCGATGAACTCGATTTCCTTGGGGTATTCATAGGGCGCCAGACGATCGCGCACGTGGGCCTGGATGCCTGCCTCGAGATCGGCCGTGGGCACGTTCCCGTCCGCCAGCACGATGAACGCCTTCACCACGGCGCCCCGGGTGGCGTCGGGCTTGCCGATCACCGCGGCATTGACCACGGCCGGGTGCTTGAGCAGGCAATTCTCGATCTCGGCGGGTCCGATGCGGTAGCCGGCGCTCTTGAACACATCGTCCGCGCGGCCCATGTACCAGAGGTAGCCCTCGTCGTCCATCTTCGCCAGGTCCCCGGTGCGGCACCAGTCGCCGGTGTACTTGTTGCGGGTCGCCTCCGGCGCCTTCCAGTACTCGATGAAGAACACAGGGTTGCCGGCACGGTGCACGGCGATCTCGCCGACCTCGCCCCGGGGGAGCTCTTCCCCCAGGTCATCGATGACCGCCACGCGATGCCCCGGATAGGGCCGGCCCATGGAGCCAGGCCGGGCCGGCCAGATGCTCGCCGAATTCCCGATCACGTAATTCATCTCCGTCTGCCCGAACATTTCGTTGACGGCAATTCCGAGGACGTTTCTCGCCCAGTTGAACACCGTTTCCCCCAGGGGCTCTCCTGCGCTCATGATGCTGCGCAGTTGCAACTCGAAGCGCCGCCGCGGCTCAGGCACTGCCTTCATGATGAGCTTGAGCGCCGTCGGAAACAGGAAGGTGTTGCGCACTGCGTATTTCTCCATGAGCCACAGCGCCTTCTCGGGATCGAACCTCCCGCGGTAACCGAGGATCGGGTAGCCGTAGTTCAGCGTGGGCAGCAGCGCGTCCATCAGCCCGCCGGTCCAGGCCCAGTCGGCCGG
>DKBC01000358.1 GCA_002451065.1 Betaproteobacteria bacterium UBA6910 | reverse complement strand
CGTCTACAGCATGAAGACCAAGGGCTTCGTCGAAGGCGCTCCCAGGGTCGGCTTTTCCTCGGTGGGACTCGACAGGATGAAGAAAAATGCCGACGGCTCCGTCGAAGTCTATTTCGCGCCCAAGGCGCCGGCAGGCATGGAATCCAACTGGATCCCGACCGGCGAGGATTTCTTCCTGATCTTCCGCCTGTATGGCCCGGATCGCCCGCTCTTCGAGAAGACTTGGAAATTGGGGGACGTGGAAAGGGCGGCGCGATCCTCTTTAGGAGCGGCCGGCAGCCCGGCGCGCGCCAGGGCGCAATCCGGAAGGTGAGACATGGTTACGGTGGTTGGGCGGAAGCCCATGGGGCGAAATGATCGGCGCCTGGGCGCGGCTCTGAGCGAAGATCTGGGGTATGTGTCTCAAACAGGGGGCAGGCCCGTTTCCCGTGCCGGGCGGCGGGGAACGACGCGAGAGGCGGGAATCAACGGCAGACCGCCAAAGGGTGTCGCTCCAGGGGTTCGGAGCAAATTGGCTGCCGCGCTGGCGGCGGCCTTTGCATTCGGCCCTTGCCCAGGGGCTGCTGCCGCTGCCGACGCCGGCGGACGGAGCGATTGGCAATATGCCGCCAAAATTTACATCTGGGCCGCGGGAATAGGTGGGCAGACGGCCAATGGAGGGGACGTCGATGTGGGCTTTGACAAGATCCTCCGCAACCTGGACATGGCGCTCATGGGCGCGTTTGAGGCGCGCAAAGGCAGATGGTCGTTCCTGGCTGATGTCATCTACCTGGACGTTTCCGGGGAAAACACGGGTTCGGTGACCTTCCCCGGAGGACCCTCTGGCATCGATATCGCAACCTTCAGCAGCATCAACGTGAGGGGCTGGGTCCTGACCCCGTCGGTTGGCTATAACCTCATCCACACCGAGAAGCTGGTCCTCGACGCGCTGGCTGGCGCGCGCTATCTGCAGTTGGATGCCACGCTGGAGGCGCAGAGCTTCGGGCCCCTCGGGTTTAGGGCGGCCTCGGTGTCCGATTCCGGGAGCGCTTGGGATGGCATCGTGGGGGTCCGGGGCCGGGTCAACCTGGCAGAGAAGTGGTATCTGACCTACTACGCGGACATCGGGGCTGGTGAATCGGACCTGACATGGCAGGCCCTGGCCGGCGTCGGCTACCGCTTCCGCGGCGCAGATGCCGTTCTTGCCTATCGCTCCCTGGACTGGAATCTCGACGACGGAGGCTTGTTCGGCGAGTTGAACTTCAGCGGCCCGTTCCTCGGCGTCAAGTTCCAGTTTTGACCGGGCTCCTTACGACGACATCTCCCGCAGCATGTTGTTAAACCAGCTCGCCGCCTGGATGCCTTCCAGCTCGGTATAGCTGGTGGGGAGTCCGCCCGCCTGGGGCACGAACACGGTGTTGTCGCCGAGGACGCGGTAGAGGCCGGCTACCGACATCGCTTCCCTGTCATTTACGTAGCTGTAGCAGACGTTGACATGGGCCGGTGCATCCGGCTCGCGACCGTTCATCACGGCCAGCATGTTGAGAGCCACCACCTTGCCCTGGGAGTTGGCGGAAAAGGCGGACTTGGGCATGGCGCCGGCGATGCAGGAGTCGCCGATCACATGGATGCCCGGCACCCGGGATTCGAAGGTGATCTGACTCACGGGGCACCATTTGCCGTCGTCGCCGACGACGCCGGCCTGGAAGGCGAGGGGCGCGGCTTTCTGGGGCGGAATCAGGTTCACCACGTCGCCGCGGATGGTCTCCGCGCCCGTGTCCACCGCGCGGCGCTCGAGGATTACCCGGGTCACTTTCTGCGCCGGCCGGTAGTCCACCATGCCCTTGTACATCTGCTGCCACGCGGCGCGAAACAGCCGGGCCTTGGCGGCGATGTCGGGATTGGCGTCCAGCACGATGATCTTGGACTTTGGATTGGTCCGCTTCAGGTACCACGCCATGAGGGAAACGCGCTCATAGGGGCCCGGCGGACAGCGGAAGGGCGCCAGGGGGATGGACATCACCACGGTGCCGCCGCTGCGCATGGCCGCGAGCTGGCTGCGGAGCAGGAGCGTCTGTTCGCCGGCCTGCCAGGCGTGGGGCATGATTTCCGGCGTGCGGGCCGGATCCGCGCCGTCGATCTCGTCGTAACGGAAATCGATGCCGGGGGAAAGCACCAGCCGGGTGTAGTTGATGGCGCCGCCCGGCGTCACCACCTGCTTTGCCGCGGTGTCCACCGCCGTGACTTCGGTGGGCAGCACCGTAATCTGGTGGCGGGCCGCCAGTTCGTCGTAGCCCACGGTGTTTTCCGCGAGGTCGCGCAGGCCGGCGATGACGCGGTTGGTGAACGGGCACGCGATATAGGTGGTCTTGCGGTCGATGAGCACCACGTCCACCGAGGGATCATGGAGCCTGAGGTATTTCGCCGCGATGGCGCCGCCAAATCCGCCTCCCACCACCACCACCCTACGCTCGGACCGGGGAAGCAGATTCTCCGCCCGGCTGCGCCATGACAGTCCGCCCAGGGCGAGACCGGCGGCGCTGCGGAGGAAGCTGCGGCGGCTGGTGCTCACGGCCGGGAGGCGTAGTAATGGGCGAGGGCTTCCGCGTCGCCGCGCTTCAGCTGCCGGAAGGCCTCGTCCATCCCAGCCGGGAACGGGCGCTCCTTGGCAATGAACTCGTTGAAGGTAATGAGCAGGTACTGCAGCCACTGGCCGGAAAGAATCGGTCCTGGCGCCTTGGCCTCCCGGTCCTCGAAGCGCCGCCCTCTATCGGCATGGCATCGCTCGCACAGCACCTCATGGACGTTCCTGCCGCGGGCGGCGAGGGCGGGATCGGTGGCCTGGCGCGCTGCGACGAAGGGCTGGGCGGCGAGGAAGTTGCCCATCAGAACGTAGTCGTCCCGGGCAAAGCCCTTGGCGAGGCGCCCCATCACTGAAGAAGGCCGCCGGCCGTCACGGAATGCATTGAGGGACGCGGCAATGTAGCCCGCAGACTGTCCGCCGATGATGGGGGTCGCCGGGCCGGCGCTGGCGCCCCGGGTGCCATGGCAGGCGCCGCAGGATTCGGACAGCATGGCGGGCGACGGTCTTTCCGCCAGGGCCGGCAACCCGGGGGAGAGGAGCGC
The DNA here is from genome assembly GCA_002451065.1 of Betaproteobacteria bacterium UBA6910. GTDB lineage: Bacteria > Pseudomonadota > Gammaproteobacteria > Burkholderiales > UBA6910 > UBA6910. Next base: position 9,355 of record DKBC01000358.1, on the reverse strand, counting down.
CGCGGCGAGCAGCAGGCACCGGGAGCGCGTTTTCATTTTTCCTTCTGACCCGGGGAGGGATTCGCCGATTTCGAGGCCTCGACCTTGCCGGGCTTTGCCGCGGCCGGGGGCGCTCCACTATCCGCGGTCAGGAACACCCGGGTCACCTGGATGCTGACCCCCGCCGCCATGACGCGCGTCGCCACGTTCTTGACTCCTGTCTCCCGCAGGCGGGTCGCGATGTAATCCGCGTCCGGTTGCGTCGGGGATAGCACGGAGACCTTCATTCGGCCGCCGGCCGCGAACTTGCCGATATCGGCTAGCACCGGGTCCAGGGCGGAGCGGTTCTGGACTACCTCGGGCTGAATGCCTATGGAGAGCGAACCGAAGCTGCCGTCGTTGCGATGGTTGAGAACCGTCTGCACTCCGGCGACCGGCTGCATGCGCTCGGCGAACTGCTCCGGCGTCTCGGCGGCTGCCGCGGCGCTGACAAGCCCCAGCAAAGCGATGAGGAACGTCTTTCCCATAGCACGATGAAATATGTTACGCCGGGCCGCCCGCGGGCTCCAGCGCGTCACACGATGCCCTCCTGGCGCAGTTCGGCAATTCGTTGCTCGGAAAGACCCAACAGACCGCGCAGCACGGGCAGGGTGTGCTCGCCGAGACGGGGCGGGGGAACGGTGTGTTCCGCTGCTGTGACGGAAAAACGCAGGGGGCTCGCCACCGAGGGAACCGTCCCCGCGTCGGGGTGCGGCAGATCCACGCGCATCCCCCGATGGCGGACCTGGGGGTCGGCGAACACCTGGTCGAGGGCGTTCACGGGTCCGCAAGGCACGCCGGCGGGCTCCAGGGCGGCCAGCCACTCGGCGGTGGTGCGCCCGGCCAGCCACCCGGCGACCAGGGGAACCAGCGCGTCCCGGTTGGTGACACGGCTGGCATTGGTGGCGAAGCGCGAGTCCCGGGCGACCTCGGGCCGGCCGGCGATGTCGCAGAATCTAGCGAACTGGGCGTCGTTGCCGATGGCCAGGATCAGGCCGCCATCCCGGGTGCGAAACGCCTCGTAGGGGACGATATTGGGATGGGCGTTCCCCAGGCGCCCCGGCGGGCTGCCGGAGATCAGGTAGTTCATGGCCTGGTTGGCGAGCATGGCCACCTCCACGTCGAGCAACGCCAAGTCGATGTACTGTCCCTTGCCGCTCAGGCCGCGGTGAGCCAGAGCGGCGAGCACCGCCACCGCGGCGTACATGCCGGTCATGACGTCAGCGATGGCGACGCCCACTTTCACGGGCCCTCCGCCCGGCGCGCCGTCGGGCTCGCCGGTGACGCTCATGAGCCCGCCCATGCCCTGGATCATGAAATCGTAGCCGGCGCGATCGCGGTAGGGGCCGTCCTGGCCGAAGCCGGTGATGGAGCAATAGATCAGGCCTGGATTGAGGGTCTCCAGGTCCGCGAAGCCCAGCCGGTAGCGGGCGAGGGCACCAACCTTGTAGTTCTCGAGCAGGATGTCGGAGCGGGCAGCCAACTCCCGCGCCAGTTCCTGCCCCTCGGGCCGGCTGAGGTCCAAGGTCACGGATTTCTTGCCCCGGTTGCAGGAGAGATAGTAGGCGGACTCGCGGGTGTCGCGGCCCTGGGCGTCCTTGAGCCAGGGCGGGCCCCATCCGCGGGTGTCATCGCCGCTGCCCGGGCGCTCGATCTTGATCACTTCGGCGCCCAGATCCGCCAGCAGCTGGCTCGCCCAGGGCCCGGCGAGCACCCGGGACAGGTCGAGCACTCGGAGGTGGGAAAGCGGCCCGGGCATGAAACGAGAAAGTCGGCGTCAGGGAACGAAATAGGAGCCGGAGGGGGTGGTGTCCGTGAGGCCCCGCAGCCGGTCGCGCTCGATGATCGGCCTGAGGAAGGCAAACGGGTCGGGGCTCTCCAGCAGCGCGGTGAAAATTGTGCCGTCGCTGGGACGGCCAAACAGGTGGCCCTGGGCGAGGGTGCAGCCGTAGCGCACCAGAAAGCGCGTCTGTTCCTGGTTTTCCACGCCCTCCGCAGTCACCGTGAGGCCCATGCTGCGGGCCATGGCGATGATGGCGCGCACGATGGCGCTCTCCTGGGTTTTCTCCGGCAACCCCCGGACGAAGGCCTGGTCGATCTTGATGGCGGTGATGGGAAGATGCTTGAGGTAGCTCAGGGAGGAATAACCGGTGCCGAAATCGTCGATGGCTAGGTGCACCCCCGCCTCCCTCAGCTTGCGCACCTTGGAGAGCGTGTCCTCGCTGGCGTCCATTAACGCGCCCTCGGTGAGTTCCAGTTCCAGCAGGTCCGGCTCCAGCCCGCTGTCGGCGAGAATCGAAAGCGTTCTCTCCACCAGGTCGTCGGTGCGGAATTGGCGGGGAGAAAGGTTCACCGCGACCCGGATACGATATCCGGCCATGCTCCAGGCCTTGGCCTGGGCGCACGCCCTGCGCAGGGCCCAGTGGCCGATGAGCACGATCAGCCCCGACTCTTCAGCGATGGGGATGAAGTCTATGGGCATGAGGGTGCCCATTTCGGGATTCTCCCAGCGCAACAGGGCCTCGGCTCCCACGATGGTGCGGGTGGAGAGGTCGACCTGGGGCTGGAACACCAGACTCAATTCGTTGCGCTCCAGCGCCCGGCGCAGGGTGGTCTCGATGGTATGGCGCCTCACCACCTCCCCCTTCAGCTCCGCCGAATAAGCCTGAAACGTGTTCTTGCCCCTGGCCTTGGCGTGGTACATGGCCGTATCCGCGTTCTGCAGCAGTTGCTGGATGTCGGTGGCGTCGTTGGGGCAGAGGCTGAAGCCGGCGCTGGCACTGACGAACAGCTCGTGTCCCTGGATGTTCATGGGTTCGGTCAGGACCTGCACGCACTTGCGCACCACCGCCGCGGCCGAAGCCGCGTGTTTCACGTTCTCCAGGATGAGGGCGAACTCGTCCCCGCCGATGCGCGACACCGTGTCGCCGGTCCGCAGCACGCCGGTGAGGCGCTTGGCGACTTCCTGGAGCACGCCGTCTCCCACCGGGTGGCCCAAGGTGTCATTGACGATCTTGAAGTTGTCCAGGTCCAGAAACACGGCCGCCATGGGCTCGTCGAAGCGCGCGGCCCGCTCGACTGCCAGCCGCAGCCGCTCGTTGAAGTAGTGACGGTTGGTGAGCCGGGTCACGGTGTCGTAGTGGGCCAGGAGGTGCAGCCGCTCCTCGGCCCGCCGGCGCTCCTGGAGTTCCCGGGCCAGGTCCGACTCCCGGCTCTGGATCTGGGCCAGCATGTCGTTGAAGCCTGCGGCCAGCTCCCCGATCTCGTCCTTCGACGCCACCGGGACCCGCACGGAGAAATCCTTGTCCTTTGACAGCTCGCGGGTCACCCGCGCCAAATTCACGAGAGGACCGGTGATGCTGGCCTGAAGCCGGCGCACCATCCCGATGGCCACGGTCAAGGCAAGCGCCGCGATGAGCAGCAGGGCAACCAGGTAGCCGGCCAGCCGCTCGTTCAGCAGCGAGAGGTCAGCGGACAGGTGCAGCACGCCCAGACGCCGTCCCGACGCAATGACATCCTCAAACACGTCGATGCCACCCGCCGAGAGCAGGTGAACGCGATTGACGGGGATGGAAGGGGGCGAAAACGCTTCCCCAGGATCCCGCCGATAGCTGGCGAGAATCTTATTGTCGGACGTGACCAGGGCCGCGTACCGGACGTGGGGCGCCACGCGCAGGGCGGACAGGATTTCCTTTCCCGCCTGGTCGTCGCCGAATGCCAGGGCGGCGTTACTGTTTTCCGCCAGGACCCGAGCCTGCACCTGCAGGTCCGAAAGCATGGCCTCCCGGGAAAGGTAATATTCGGCGGCGGCGAGGCCGCCGCCGAGCATCAGCATCACAATGCCGATGGTGACGCCGTTGATGGCAATCAGCTTGGAGCGCAGCGTAAGGTTGCGGAGGGGGCGCATGTCCGCGGCCTCAGTGCACTGCCCGCGCCAGCCGCAGCAGCTTGGAGCTGAGCGCCAGACCGGCCTGCTTCACTGCGTCGAGGTTCACTTCGAACACCACCCGGCTCGTTTCATATGTCATTGCAATCATAACGCCCGAATCGATGGCCTGGGGCGCATCGGACACGGTCAGCACCGGAAGTCCCTTCGCCGCCTCGACACCCTGCCGCAGGGCGGCCGGGTCCCAGGCACCGATGAAGACCACGTGGCACTTCGCAATACTGTCCGTCGCGGACAGCCGGCGGACCTCGACCGGCGCGCCCCGCAGCCGGCCGGACTCGAGGGCATCCAGCGCCGGGCCGAACCGGTCCTCGCCCAGGAGGCAGTAAACCACGCCGGGAGGTGTCTGGTCGGGCCACTCGGTAAACAGGGCAAAGTTGTAGAGGAACGCAGTCTTGACGTCATACTCCTGCCGCGCCTCGGCGGCGGACAGGGGCGCCGCATGCAAGGTCCAGGCGAGGGCGAGGATCGCCCCCATGGCGTGGCCCCTGGGCGTCACGGAAGGCATGTCAAGAGCGGCGCAATCTTCATTGTTGTTTGTCAGAGGACCATGCGAATGGTGGCCGTCACCGTTCCCATTCCTATCAAATTGTAGACGTCGGCCGGTGTTTTCCCCGAAGCCGGCATTGCGCATTTCCTCACGGCGGCCTTCGTCCCCACGGGAGCCGCCATGAGCCACGCTAACGCTTTTCCCCGTCGATGGGCAACCCGTAGTTCAGGCGCTTTCCTGAGAATTCGTCCCAAATCGGGAGTCGCCGTCCGCCGGCAGCGGGGGCAGTGCTGTGTCCACAGCCTGAAGCCGGGGGCGTATCCAGCCGCCGCGCAGGGCAGGATCAGTTTGGCGGCGCGATTGGCGGAATCGCTCACCGGCGGCGATCCCGGCAGTTCCGCCAGCGCAGCGAGGTCGAAGGCGGCAATGGGGCCGTGGCTCAGGTGGCGCTGCCGGCGCAGCCTCCGGAGACGGCGCGGATCTATTCCGGTGCCGCGGCCTGCCCCGGGGGCCGAGTTCAGCTGAAGGCCTGGATTCCGGTCTGGGCGCGGCCCAGGATGAGGGCGTGGATGTCGTGGGTGCCCTCATAGGTGTTCACCGTCTCCAGGTTCATCACGTGGCGGATGACGTGGTACTCGTCGGCAATGCCGTTGCCGCCGTGCATGTCCCGGGCCAGGCGGGCGATGTCCAGCGCCTTGCCGCAGTTGTTGCGCTTCAGCAGGGAGACCATCTCCGGCGCCGCGCGCCCGTCGTCCATGAGCCGTCCCAGGCGAAGCACCGCCTGCAGGCCGAGGGTAATCTCGGTCTGCATGTCCGCCAGCTTTTTCTGGACCAGCTGGTTCGCCGCCAGGGGCCGGCCGAACTGCGTGCGATCCAGAGTGTACTGGCGTGCGGCGTGCCAGCAGAACTCGGCGGCACCCAGTGCGCCCCAGGCGATGCCGAAGCGCGCCTTGTTGAGGCAGCCGAAGGGTCCCTTGAGGCCGCGAATCTCGGGGAAGGCGTTCTCCTCGGGAACGAAAACCTCGTCCATCACGATCTCGCCGGTGACCGAAGCGCGCAGCGACATCTTGCCCTCGATCTTGGGCGCGGCGAGGCCCTTCATCCCCTTTTCCAGAATAAAGCCGCGGATTTCGCCCGCGTCGTCCTTGGCCCAAACCACCAACACGTCGGCGATGGGCGCGTTGGTGATCCACATCTTCTGGCCGTGGAGCAGGTAGCCGCCGTCCGCCTCGCGCGCCCGGGCCTGCATGCCGGCCGGGTCGGAGCCGTGGTTGGGCTCGGTAAGACCGAAGCATCCCACCCATTCTCCGGTGGCGAGCCGAGGCAGGAATTTCTCGCGTTGGGCCTCGGTGCCGTAGGCATGTATGGGATGCATGACCAGGCTCGATTGCACGCTCATGGCGGACCGGTAGCCGGAATCCACCCGCTCCACTTCCCGGGCAATGAGCCCATAGCACACGTGATTGACTCCGGCGCAACCGTAGCCGTCGATGGTGGAGCCCAGGAAACCGAGAGCCCCCATCTCGTCGAGGATTCCGCGGTCGAAGTGTTCATGGCGGTTGGCTTCGACGATCCGGGGCAGGAGCTTGTCCTGGCAATACTCCCGCGCGGCGTTCCGAACCATGCGCTCGTCGTCGGTGAGTTGATCCTCGAGGAGCAGCGGGTCGTCCCACGGGAAGCCCGGCCTGGTCCCGGGATGATCTCTATGCATGAATGCCTCCTGAGTCCCCAAGGTGTCTGTCCACTCCGGATAAGCGACCGATCGCGCCGGGCGGGAGACCACATTTTACGTCGCCCGGGCCGAGAGGCGGGTGCCGCAGGCGCCCGTTCGGCTGGCTCGACCGGGATTTTGTTTGTGTGCTATAAGATTCGGGCGGCTCCCGCCGTCCCCAGGCGGCGGGAGCTAAGCAGCGCAGGCGTTGTCAAAACGATTCCGTTATCGCACGGATGACGGGGCTCAGCGGTGATGCACCGCAATATTTTTGCGTGCATGGGCCGCCGGCAACATAAATTACTAGATACATATAGGAGGACCACCATGGAGGGAATCACTTCCCAGATCAAGTCTTTCCGCGGCGCGGTAATTGCGGGGGCGCTAGGCCTGGCCTTGGCCGCTGCCCAGCCCGCTTTCGCCAAGGTCGAGGGCGACACGATCTATCTCGGCGCCGCGATATCCATCACCGGCAAGTACTCCACCAACGGCAAGAACACCCTGGACGGGTATCAGCTGGCGGTAAAGCGCATCAACGAGATGGGCGGCGTCAAAGTGAACGGCAAGTCCTACAAGCTGGAAATCGTCTATTACGACGACGAGTCCACGTCCGCCCGTGGCGCGCAGCTGGTGGAGCGCCTCATCAACCAGGACGGCATCAAGTTCGTGCTCGGGCCCTACAGCTCCGGCCTCACCAAGGCCATCGCACCGGTCACCGAGAAGTACAAGATTCCCATGGTGGAGGGCAATGGTGCCGACCGGGGCCTGTTTGAGAACGGCTACCGCTATCTGTTCGCGGTGCTGAACACCTCGGACTACTACCTGCGGGAGGCGGTCAACCTTCTCGCGGAGCAGGCGAAGAAGCATGGCAAGAAGCCCTCCGACATGCGGATCGCCGTTGCCATCGAGAACGACAACTTCTCCCAGGACGTGCGCGCCGGCGTGCTGGAGGATGCCAAGAAATACGGCATGAAGGTGGTCATCGACGACAAGCTGCCCCCCGAGCTCAACGACATGTCGGCGACTCTGACCAAGGTCAAGGCACTGAAGCCCGACCTGCTGGTGGTTTCCGGCCACGCCAAGGGAGCGGCGCTCGGCGTACGCCAGGTCGCGGACCAGAAAGTGAACGTGCCGATGCTGGCCATGACCCACTGCGACTCGGCCCAGATCACAGAGAAGTTCGGCAAGGCCTCCGAGTACGCGGTGTGCGCGAGCCAGTGGGACGACGATCTCACTTACGAGGACAAGTGGTTCGGCACTGCCAAGAACTACGGGTCCCGCTTTGCCAAGGAATTCGGCTATGTCCCGCCCTACCAGGCTGCCGAGTCCACCGCGTCCGTGCTGGTGTTCGTGGACGCGTTCCAGAGGGCTCAATCCTTTGATCCGGAGAAGGTGCGCGATGCCATCGCCAAGACCAACCTCAAGACCTTCTACGGTCCGGTCAAGTTCGACGAGACCGGGAAGAACGTGGCCAAGTCCATGGTCCTGTACCAAGTGCAGGACGGCGAATACAAAGTGGTGGCGCCGTCCCAGTGGGCACAGTCCAAGCTGATCTATCCGACGCCCACCTGGCAAAAGCGCCAATAAGCGGCTCCTGAGAGAGGCGATCCCGCCCCGCGCGGGGTCGCTCCCCTAGTGGACAATATCCAGGTCCTGCTGCAGGCGCCGGTTTTCAACCTGCAGCTCCTGATCGACGGCTTGCTGATAGGCGCCATCTTTGCGCTGGCGGCCTACGGCATGGCCCTGGTATGGGGCGTGATGAACGTCATCAACATCGCCCAGGGCGAGTTTGTCATGCTCGGCGGCTATGTCACGGTCTACCTTTCCCTGGCGGGCATGCACCCGCTGCTCACGATACCCGTGGCCTTTGTTGCCCTTTTCGTGCTGGGCTGGGTGCTCTACCGGGGTGTGATTTTCCGGGTGGTGGACAAGGACCTTTTCATTTCGATCCTTGCCACCTTCGGCCTCTCGATCCTGCTGCAGCAACTGGCCAACGAGCTGTTCGGGGCCGATGTGCGTACCGCGGAATCGGGGCTCGATACGGTATTCCTGGCGGGGGGCACGGTGACCGTGGCGCAGATCAAGCTGGTGGCCTTCGCGGCGGCGATCGTGCTGGGATTCGCGCTGATGCTGTTTCTCAAGAATTCGCGGCTGGGACAGGCGATTCGCGCCACCGCCCAGAACGCCCGGGCGGCGCGCATCCTCGGCATTGACACCGACCGGGTCTACGCCACCACCTACGCCCTCAACGCCGCCATCTGTGGCGCGGCCGGCGCCCTGGTGGCCATGACCTGGATCATCCATCCGTACCTGGGTCTGACCTACACGGTTCGCGCGTTCATGATCGTGATCGTGGCAGGACTCGGGAACCTCCTGGGGATCATTTTCTCCGGCGCGGGACTGGGTATCTCAGAGCAGTACGCGGGATTCGTCCTGGGGGCGGAGTTCCAGACCGCGTTCCTGTTCAGCCTGCTGGTGGTGATCCTGGTGGTCCGCAATCTCTCGCTGAAGCGCAAGCGCAAATACCTCAAATGAACGACGGCACGATCCGCGGTGCGTTGTATGTGGTGGTCGCCAGCATCGGCTTGGTGGCGCCCATGCTGTTTCCCGATTACACCATTCAGCTCGCGTTCCTGTGGCTGATGGTGCTGTTTGCCCTGACCTGGGACATCCTGGGGGGGCAGATGGGGTACAACTCCTTCGGCAACATCCTGTTCTTCGGCCTCGGGTGCTACGTCACGGCGGTGCTGCAGCGGGACACGGAGCTGGGTTTTTTCGTTTCCCTGGCCGCCGGCATGGGGCTTTCCGTGATCGTTGCCGTCGCCGCGGCGGCGATTCTGGGGCCCCTGATCCTGGCCATGCGCGGGCATTACTTCGCCATCTGTACCCTGGGGCTGGGCATTGCCGTCGCCGATATCTTCGCCGGCTGGGACTACGTGGGCGCGGGATCGGGCATTGTCCCGCGCCTGTATCCTGGCGACGTGGCTGACCGAAATTATTTCTATTACTACCTGCTGTTCGCGCTGGCGGTGGCCGCCTTCGTCACCCTGCGCGTGCTCTACCGCTCCCGTTTCGGCCTGGCCATCAACGCCATTCGCGACGACGAGGACAAGGCCGAGGCCATGGGCATCCACACCACCCGCTACAAGGTGGCCGCCTGGATGGTGGCGGCATTCTTCCTCGGGCTGGC
>DKBC01000175.1 GCA_002451065.1 Betaproteobacteria bacterium UBA6910 | reverse complement strand
TCTTGTCCTTGGCGCGCTTGATGTATTCCCCGACCCGCGACACGTCGCCGATCTGCTCCAGCATCTGCAGACAGGCCTCGTTGGCGCCGCCGTGGGCGGGGCCCCAGAGGCAGGCGATGCCCGCGGAGATGCAGGCGAAGGGGTTGGCGCCGGAGGACCCGGCCAGGCGTACCGTCGAGGTGGAGGCGTTCTGTTCGTGATCGGCGTGCAGGATCAGTATGCGGTCCAGGGCCTTCACCAGCACCGGGTTTGGGATGTACTCCTCGCACGGAGTGGCGAACATCATGTGCATGAAGTTGGCCGCGTAAGAGAACTCGTTGCGCGGGTACATGAACGGCTGGCCCATGTTGTACTTGTAGGCCATGGCCACGATGTTGGGCAGCTTCGCGATCACGCGATGCGCCGATATGTCCCGGTGGTGCTGGTCCGAAATGTCCATGGCGTCGTGGTAGAACGCCGAGAGGGCACCCACCACCCCCACTAGCACTGCCATGGGATGGGCGTCCCGGCGAAACCCGTTATAGAAGCGGGTCAACTGGTCATGCACCAGCGAATGATTGGTGATGATCTTGACGAATTCGGCCTTCTGCTCCGAATTCGGCAACTCCCCCCGCAGCAGGAGGTAACACACCTCCAGGAAATCGCAATGCACCGCCAGCTGCTCGATGGGGTAGCCGCGGTAGAGCAATACGCCCTGGTCGCCGTCGATGTAAGTGATGGCAGAGCGGCAGCTCGCAGTCGAGAGGAACCCGGGATCGTAGGTGAACATCCCGGTCTGGCCGTAAAGGGAGCGGATGTCGATCACCTCCGGCCCCACGGTGCCACCGAGCACCGGGAACTCCACCGGCGGCTTGCCGTCGATCGTGAGCACTGCCTTTCGCGTGTTTGCCATATGCTTCTCCACGGTTACCAGGTTGCCAATGATCTTTCGAGGGTCCTGCGTGAATACCAACTGCCGGCTAATTCTCCTGCAACAGATCAATCAAGTCTGAAAACTCCGGATCCGGGCATTCCATGCGCCCCGCGACCAGGTCCCAGAGGTCGTTGTCCTGCAGCTCCAGCAGCCGGTCGAAACGCCGCCGCTGGGCGGCATCCAGTTCCGGATAGTGGCGTTCCATAAACCGCCCCAGAACCAGATCCAGCTCCAGCAGCCCGCGGCGGCAGTGCCACCGCGTACGATGCTCCTGCGAGGTCGCCATGCCAGTATCCGTGTCCACGCTGACAGGCGCCTTACACCATGCGCTTGACCATCAGGTCCTTGATCTTGCCAATCGCGCGGGTCGGATTGAGGCTCTTGGGACACACGTCTACGCAATTCATGATGCTGTGGCATCGGAACAGGCGGTATGGATCCTCCAGGTTGTCAAGGCGCTCGCTGGTCGCCTGGTCCCGGCTGTCGGCGATGAAACGATAGGCCTGGAGCAGCCCTGCCGGCCCCACGAACTTGTCAGGGTTCCACCAGAACGACGGGCACGAGGTGGAGCAACAGGCGCACAGAATGCACTCGTAGAGGCCCTCCAGTTCCGCCCGGTCCTCGGGGCTCTGCAGGCGCTCGGTCTCCGGCGGCGGCTCGTCATTGATCAGATAGGGCTTGACGGAGTGGTACTGCGCGAAGAACTGGGTCATGTCCACGATCAAATCCCGGATGATCGGCAGTCCGGGCAGCGGGCGCAGCACCACCGGCTCCTTCAGATCAGCGACCTTGGTAACGCAGGCCAGGCCGTTCTTGCCGTTGATGTTGATGGCGTCGGAGCCGCACACGCCCTCCCGGCAGGAACGGCGGAAAGCCAGGGTGTCATCATGGGTCTTGACGCGCACCAGGGCGTCCAGAAGCATCTTGTCGGTGGGCTCCAGGGGGACGTCGTAGTCCTGCATGTAAGGCTTTTCGTCCCGGTCCGGATCATAGCGGTATATGGTGAAGCGCATCGGAGGCTCCTAGAAAGTACGTTTCTTGGGCTGGAACATTTCCACTGAGAGGGGCTTGGTGTGGACCCGCTTGTACTCCAGCCGATGCCCTTCGCTGTAGAACAGGCTGTGCTTCATCCAGTTGGCGTCGTCGCGCTCGTGGAAGTCGGCGCGGTCGTGGGCGCCGCGGGACTCCTTGCGCGCCTCGGCGGAAATCATGGTCGCCACCGCAACCTCGATGGTGTTCTCCAGTTCCAGGGCCTCGATGCGCGCGGTGTTGAATACCTTGGACTTGTCCTTGATCTCGGTGTGGCGGCAGCGGTTCTGAACTTCCTTGATTTTCCTGACCCCGGCCTCGAGCATGTCCGGGAACCGGAACACGCCGCAGTGCTCCTGCATCGTGCGCTGCATGGAGAGGCGAACTTCGTGCACCTGCTCCCCGCTCTTCTGGCCTTCCAGCCGGGCCAGACGGGCCAGCGTCCGATCCGCCGCGTCCTTGGGCAACTCGGGGCGCGCCCTGCCCAGGCCGCGCAGCGATTCCACCACGTGGTCTCCGGCGGATTTCCCGAACACCACCAGGTCTAAAAGCGAGTTGGTGCCGAGGCGGTTGGCGCCGTGCACNNACGCAGGCGCACTCGCCGGCGGCGTAAAGTCCCCCCACGATCGCCTCCGAGTCGCCTTCCCTGGGTGCCACCACTTGGCCGTGGTAATTGGTGGGGATGCCGCCCATCATGTAATGGCAGGTGGGCACCACCGGAATCGGCTCGTTGACGGGGTCGACGTTGGCGAACTTGATGGCGATTTCGCGGATGGACGGCAACCGCTGCTTGATGACCTCGGGACCCAGGTGATCCAGCTTGAGCAGCACGTGGTCGGCATCGGGGCCGCAGCCGCGCCCCTCCTTGAT
>DKBC01000206.1 GCA_002451065.1 Betaproteobacteria bacterium UBA6910 | reverse complement strand
CTGATCATGACCACCAACGCGGGGGCCGAATCGCTCAACAAGCCAGTGCTCGGCTTTACCGCCAAGAAGGAGGCGGGGGACGAGATGGCCGAGATCAGGCGCCTGTTTGCACCCGAGTTCCGCAACCGGCTGGATGCCATCATCTCCTTCGCGTCCCTCGACCAGGAGGTCATCCTGCGGGTGGTGGACAAGTTCCTGATCCAGCTGGAAGAGCAGTTGCACGAGAAGAAGGTCGAGGCGTCGTTCTCTTCCGCTCTCAAGGAGCACCTGGCGGAGAAGGGCTTCGATCCCCTCATGGGTGCCCGGCCCATGGCGCGCCTCATCCAGGACACGATACGGCGCGCCTTGGCGGACGAGCTGCTGTTCGGGCGCCTGGTGAGCGGCGGCAAGGTGACCGTGGACCTGGACGACCAGATGAAGGTGCGGCTGGTTTTCCACAACGAGCCCGAAGCGGTAGCCTGAAACGGACGGCGATTTCCCGCCCCCGGTTTTGGGGGCGCGGCGTTAGTGCTATTCCCTAGCAGACTGCTCAAATATTGCAGATTGATCGGCCTATCAAAACAATCTTGTTTGACTGCGTGCGCGATTTGACACAATTCGAGACGCAGCGGCGCTGCGATCGTAGTAAGATTGCCGAAACGCACGTTCGTACATAATAAGAACGGCGAATCATTGGGTTCAGAGGAGGAGTGATGATCTGTCCGCATCACTTGCGGCTACGCCGGTCATGTTTCGCTGGGGCCACAGTGCCCAGTCTCTCCCGGATTCGGGAGATCGGGCATGGCTGATCAGCGGCAGGTCCGCCAGGAGCGGGATTCCGAGGCTCAACAAAAGAAGCGTCCCGTCTTTTGCGCCACCGGCTTCACCATCATTGCCGTCGGCATTATCTTCGGGGTGATTTTCTGGGGCGGCCTCAACACCGGGCTGGAGTACACCAACCGTAAGGAGTTCTGCCTTTCCTGCCACGAAATGCGGATTCCCTACGAGGAATACAAGAAGACCGTGCACTATTCGAATCGGTCCGGCCACGAAGTCAGCTGCGCGGACTGTCATGTGCCCGGCAGCAAGACCCCCGGCGATTACACCCGCAAGGTAGTGCGCAAAATAGAGGCGTCCAGGGATCTCTGGGGTCACCTCACCGGAAGCATCGACACCAAGGAAAAATTCGAGGCCAAGCGCAAGATCATGGCCGAGCGCGAGTGGGCGCGGATGAAGTCCCACGATTCCAAGGAGTGCCGCAATTGCCACCAGTTTGAGCGCATGGACCCGGAAAAGGTCAAGAAGCGGTCCCGGATCAAGCACGAAGAGGCTGTCGAGGAGAAGATGACCTGCATCGACTGCCACAAAGGCATCGCCCACAAGCCCGTGCACCTGGAGGAGGGCGAGGACGCTGGCGATAAGCCGGATGCGGCGCCTGAAGAAAAAGCGGCGAAGCCCGAGAAACAAGTTTGATCACCGGACCGCGCAGCCTTGGTCCGCCGTCATTCTTTTGAACTCTGACCGATCGATTGGGGAGAATAGCTGATGAGCAAGTCCGTGATCTCGCTTTCCGTGCTGGCGCTGGCCGTTACCGTGGCCTGGGACGCCACCGCAGGCCCGCCGGACTGGAGCAAGGTGCCAGACAAGCAGGTCCCGATCTTCTATCCCGGACAGGCGAGCTACGAGTGGGCCATGACCAAGGCGGACCACAGCGCCTCGAATCAGGTCATCGAAAAGGGCCGGGGCTGCGTTTACTGCCACGACGAGGACGCCACCGACATCGGCAAGAAGGTGGTCGCCGGCAAGCCTGTGGGCAACAGGAAGAAGCCCCTGGAGCCGACGCCCCCGGCAGGCAAGCCCGGGTTCATCCCGGTGAGCGTCCAGGCGGCCCACGACGGCGAGAAGCTTTACCTGCGCTTCGAGTGGGAAGACACCAAGGACTCGGGCGGCAAGAAGCTGGACCCGAAGAACGAGGAGAAGGTAACGGTGCTGCTCGACGCGGGCGGCGTGGACGGCGCCAAGCTCAACGGCTGCTGGTCCACCTGCCATGGCGACCTGCGCACCATGCCCGACGCGTCCGACGCGGCCAAGAAGCACCCCAAGGCCAAAGCTCTGGGCTGGGACGAGGGCGTTACCAAGTACGTCAAGGAAAGCCGCACTGCGATCTCCATGACTGACTCCCCGCGGGGCGGCTGGGACAAGCTTAAGCCGGATGCCGAGATTGAGGCGGCCCTCAAGGCCGGCCAGTACTACGACCTCATTCAGTTCCGCAGCGGGAAGGGCGAGAAGCCGGTGGATGGCTACGTCCTGGAGACCCGCCACATGGAAGGCGGCAAGAGCCTGACCAAGGCCGAGGGCAAGATGGAGGATGGCAAGTGGGTGGTGGTGTTCGAGCGCACCCTGGCGGCCAACGGCACCGGCAAGCACAAGATCGAGGCGGGCAAGGTGTACAACATGGGATTCGCGATCCACGACGACTACGCCGCCGCCCGCTCTCACCACGTATCCCTCGGATACACCCTCGGGCTGGACAACCCCAAGGCGGATTTCAACGCAGTGAAGCAGTGAGCCGCGGCTTACCTAAGGGGCCGCGTTTTTTCGATTGGACGGAGGAGACCGATGACCAGAAAATGGAAATACCTTGCAGCGCTCACCGGAGGAATGCTGCTGAGCGCCTCGGTTGTCGCCGCGGAGCCGAGCCCGGCGATGCTGGCGAACGCCTGCGGCGGCTGCCACGGCACCAACGGCGCCAGCGCCGGACCCAGCATGCCCACCATCGGCGGGCAGTCGGCCATCGCCATCGCGGAAGCCATGAAGGGGTTCAAGAGCGGCGACCGGCCGGCCACGGTGATGGGCCGCATCGCCAAGGGCTACTCCGATGCCGAGATCGACGCCATGTCCAAGTACCTGGCCTCCCAGAAGTGGGTGGGCGTGGGTCAACGGGCTGACGCGGCGATGGTCGCCAAGGGCAAGGACCTGCACGACAAGAACTGCAAGCGCTGCCATCTCGAAAACGGCAAGGAGTTCGACGAGAACGCCACCGTGCTGGCGGGCCAATGGCTCGAGTACCTCCAGATCCAGATGGATGACTATGCTTCGGGCTCCCGCAAGATGTCGGAGAAGAAGGCGGAGCGCATGAAGAAGCTTTCCCGCCAGGAGCTCGAAGCGCTGGCGCAGTTCTACGCCAGCCAGAAATAACCAGGGGAGCATCCAATGACTGACATCAAACGCAGAGATTTCTTCAAGCTGATGGGCGGCGCCGCGGGCCTCGCCCTGGCGGGTTGCGCTGGCGCGCCGATGGTTTCATCCACCGGCGAGATGATGCCGAAGACCGGCCGCCGGGTGGTGGTGATCGGCGGCGGCTACGGCGGGACCATCGCCGCCAAGTACGTGCGCATGTCCGATCCCTCCATCGAGGTGGTGCTGGTGGAGAAGAGCAAGCAGTTCGTCTCATGCCCGTTCAGCAACCTGGTGATCGGCGGCAGCTACCAGATCGGCGACATCACCATCGGCTATGACAAGCTGGCCTCAAACCACGGCGTCAAGGTGGTGCACCAGGAAGTGACTGGCATCGACGCCGGGGCGAAGAAGGTGGTCACCGCCGGCGGTACGCTCTCCTATGACCGTCTCATCGTTTCGCCCGGCATCGGGTTCCGTTTCGAGGAACTGGAAGGCTATGATCCCAAGGCCACCCCGAGCGCCATGCCTCACGCCTGGAAGGCCGGCGAGCAGACCACGATCCTGCGCAGGCAACTGGAGGCGATGAAGGACGGCGGCACCGCGATCATTGCGGTGCCTACCACACCCTATCGCTGCCCGCCGGGACCCTATGAGCGTGCGAGCCAGATGGCCTGGTATTTCAAACAGGCCAAACCCAAGTCCAAGATCATCATCCTGGATGCCAACCCGGACGTCACGTCCAAGGGCGCGCTGTTCAAGAAGGGTTGGGACAAGCACTACAAGGGCATGATCGAGTTCCGCGGCAACAACAAGGTGGTGAAGGTCGACCACAAGAAGATGGCCGTGGACACCGGCGTCGAGGAGATCAAGGGCGACGTGGTGAACGTGATCCCGCCCCAGCGCGCGGCGGACATCGCCATCAAGGCGGGCCTGGTGGGCGAGGACAAGAAGTGGTGTCCGGTGGACGCCACCACCTTCGAGTCCACCATCGCCAAGGGGATCCATGTCATCGGCGACGCCTGCATTGCGGGCGCCATGCCGAAGTCGGGCTACTCGGCCAACTCGGAGGCCAAGGTGTGTGCCCTCAACGTGGTGGCGCTCATGAACGGCAAGGAGCCCATCCCGCTCTCCGGGATCAACACCTGCTACAGCTTCCTGACCGACAAGGAAGCGGTGAGCGTGGCCGCAGTGTACAAAGTTGACGGGGGCAAGATCGTTTCGGTGAAGGGGGCGGGCGGCGTGTCGCCGGATCTCTCCACCCTGGAGGCCCAGTATGCCCGGAGCTGGATCAAAAACATCCTGGTAGAAATGTCCACCTAAGCCGATTCAATAGTCAGGTGTTCCAGATGCCCCGCCTCGAGCGGGGCATTTTTTTGACTCGCCGAAGGGCTTATTCGGTTACCTCGACCATGCCCCTCATGTCAGGGTGCGGCGCGCAGGAATAAGTGTAGATGCCCGGCTTGTCGAAGGTGTGCGTCCAGTTCTGACCGGGAAGGATGATGCCGGATTGGAATCCGCCCGGTCCGGAGAACCGGACCGAGTGCCCCATCCTCCGTTCCGAGTTGATCCACCTGACGGTTGTTCCCGTCCTGACCGTGATCCGGGCGGGCACGAAGCGGCGCTGGGCGATCGTGACCTGGATCTCGTCCTCCCCGAAGGAAGGCGACACCGCGCCCAGCATCCCCGTCAGAATAGCAATCGCTGCGAAGGTCATCGGTCCCGGCTTCATCTTGTATGCGTCTCCTCGGCGGATATTCTAGCTGCTGGGGCTCCGGGGCTTCACCCACCAAAAGCTCGCGATGACGACCAGGGCGAACAGCACGTAGACAACGGTGAACACCCACCCCGGAAGATCCCAATAGAGCAGTTCGTACACCCAGCGGGCAATAAAGCCCTTGCGGGGCGCCTGCCCCTCCCGCAGGGCATCCTCCCAGATGGTGAGAGGACACATCCTCCCCAGCACCGCCTGACCCGCCACGAACACGATGGCCGCGGCGTGGGCAATTCGAAACCAGAGATTGCGCACCCAGCGCCACTGGAGCGCGGCGCCGATCCAGATCAGGGCCAAGCCGCCGACCACGAAGGCCACAAAGCCAAAGTGAGCCAGCAGAATGATGTCGGCCAGCAGTTCCACAAGCCAGACGGGAAGCTCCGCGCAACCGAGGCCGCAGCCGCCTACGCCCCCGCGCCGGCGAGGCCGGGAGGCGGGCGTAAGCTGCCATCAATGGCCTGGCGCAGCGTCTCCGGCTGCACCGGTTTTAGCAGAAAATTGTAACGATGGAGGTCTGCTTCCTCGACGCGCTCCGGCGCGGTACTGCCGCTGATGAGCAGTGCCGGGATTTCCGGGTCAAGGTCCTGGCGCAACTGTTCGATCACCTCGGTGCCCACCACGCCGCCCCCCAGCCGGTAATCGGCGATGATGAGGTCCGGCAGCTGTCCCGCCTCCTCGACGCGCGGCATGACATCCTGCCCCGTCTCTGAGCCGATGACACGGGCGCCCCAGCCTTCCAGCAGCAGCTGCATGCCGCGCACGATGGGTTCCTCGTCGTCAACAACGACGATCAGGCGCCCCGCGAGGTCGAGCCGTCCTGCGGCGGCCGGTTTCCGTGGCGCCAGTTCCGCGCTGGGAGCTTCGCCGAGGGGAACTTCGAAGCGGAACACCGTGCCCCTTCCGTCGCGGGAGTCGACGGTAATGTGGTATCCGAGCAGATGGCACAGGCGGCTCACGATGGACAATCCGAGTCCCATGCCGCGCTTCTTGCTGCGCTCCGGGTTTCCGACCTGGTAGAACTCCTCGAAGATCCGCTGCTGGTGCTCGGGTGCGATTCCCGGCCCCGTGTCCCACACCTCGAGACGCAGGGCGCCGGAAAGGCGCCGGCAGCCGAGCAGAACGCCGCCGCTCGATGTATAGCGCAGCGCATTGCTCACCAGGTTGCGCACAATGCGCTCCAGCAGCATCGGGTCACTATGGATGAAGGCCTTGCAGGGCCGGACCTTGAGGCGCAAGCCCTTGGTTTCAGCCTCGGGCGTGAAGTCCAGCCGCACCCGGTCCAGGATCTGATTGAGGGGAACGTGCTGAAGTTCGGGCTTGATGGCGCCGGCGTCGAACTTGGAGATGTCCAGCAACTCGTTGAATAGTCCCTCCAGGGCGGCCACGGATTCGTTGATGCTTCCCACCACGTGGAGGACTTCCGGGTCCTTGATCTTCTGATAGAGAGCGCTGGCGAAAAGCCCCATGGCGTGCAGCGGTTGGCGCAGGTCGTGGCTTGCCGCCGCGAAGAACTGGGTCTTGGACCGGTTGGCGGCTTCGGCTTCGAGCCGCGCCTGCTGTGCGATGTCTGTCTGGCGGCGCAGCTCCTGAATCAGGTCCAAATTCTCGAAGCGCATCACCAGGGAGTTGGTGATGAGGCGGTTCATGTTGCGGCCGAAAATGAGCGCTGCTGCCAGGAGAATAGTGACCAGGATCGCCATGAAACCGAACACGGCTTGCTCCTCCAGCAGCAGCCGCAGGATGGTGGGGCCGATGGCGAGGGGCAGGATGATGTAGAACGCGGGCGCGAAGGAAGACAGCCCGATGACCGTGACCGAAGCGATACCGAAGAGCACGATCAGCAGCACCGTCTGGTGCTGGGGCGAGTCGGGCACGAACATGAAGAATCCGGCGGCGCCCCAGATCAGGCCGGAGGTGATCGAAGTGAGGATGTAATAGCGTCCCCATTTCCGCATTTCCTTGGGTCGCGGCTGGGCCTTGCGGTAGCTGGCATAGTGAAAGATGCGCAGGCCCTGGTGGGCGCAAAGCGCCAGCAGCCAAACCGTGAGAACGCCGGACGAAACCACGCCGGTCATGGCATAGACCAGCGCGATGCCCGCGACCAGGGTGCCAATGGTGGTCATGGGCGACTGCATGAATACCGCGTTGATCTGGCGCGCGCGCACCTGCAGCGCGTGCTTCGGCGGCAATGGCTGTCCGCTGAGCAGGGTGCGGGACCGGAGATCGTTGGGGGATTTCATGGGCCTCGCTCGCTCCGGCGCGCAGGTGCCGCGGGCACCCGGCCCGGGTCAGAGCGCGGGGAGCCGCAGTCCCAGCCGGCCCACCGCGATCACCGCCTGGGTGCGATTCGCCACGCCCAGTGCCTTGAGGATGGCGGTGACGTGGATCTTGACCGTTCCCTCGGCCAGGTTGAGGTCGCGGCAGATGAGCTTGTTGGGTTTGCCCTGGACCAGCAGGGCTAGCACCTGGCTCTGGCGCTCGGTGAGACCCAGGTCCCGTGGACTGGCGCCACCCGCGGGGGCCATGATCGCCGGGGCGGTTCCGCTGTCGTGGTGGCGAAGAACCTCGGCGGGGAGGTACACGCCCCCTGAAAGCACCAGGCGCAGGGCGTTCACCAGGACTTGGGAGGAGGACGTCTTGGGAATGAACCCCATGGCCCCCTCGTCGAGAGCGCGGGTCACGGTCTCTGGCTGCTCCGAAGCGGACAGGACCACCACCGGCAGGCCGGGATGGCGCTCGCGGAACTCGGCGAGGGCTTCGAAACCGCTCTTGCCGGGAAGCGCGAGGTCCAATAACACAAGGGCGAGGTCGGAGTTGGCATCGGCCGTGGCCAGGCCTTCGGCGCAGTCAGCGGCCTCCAGCAGCGCGATGTCCTGGTCCAGCGCCTTGAGCACCTCCCGCAGCGCCTCGCGAATAAGCGGGTGATCGTCGACGACGAGTATTTTCATGCGTGTTCCCCATGGGTTGTTGCCCGGGACCTAGTAGTTGGGCCGTTCGGCCTGCCGCTCCCGGGCTTGTTGTATAAAACCGGCGGCGTAACAAGACTGCATACTCCCTCGAACCCTTGTCAAGGGAGACCCTCGGCGACTGGGCGCATCAGCCTTGCTCCACGGGCCGCGCGGGATCGGCGCACCACTCGCTCCAGGACCCCGGGTAGAGCTTGGAACCGCGCAGCCCCGCGAGTTCCATGGCGAGCAGATTGTGGCAGGCGGTGACTCCCGAGCCGCACTGGTGGACGACGGTGGCCGGATCCCGATCCCCGATTAGCGCGCGAAAGGCCCGGCGCAGTTCTTCTGCGGGCTTGAAGCAGCCCCGGGTGTCCAGATTTTCGCGGAAAAAACGGTTCAGGGCGCCGGGGATGTGGCCGCCTACCGGGTCCAGCGTCTCCCCGACGCCGCGGAAGCGTTCCGGGGTACGCGCGTCCAGGATCATCCATTGCCCGTGCGGTAGATCGGCGACCAGTTCGTTTGTTGTGACGGGCGCCGCCAGCGGCGCCGCAGAGAAGTCTCCCGGCCTTAACACCGGCAGGGTGCGGGTGACCGGATGCCCCTCCCGGATCCACTGCTGCAGCCCGCCATCCAGTAGCGCCACCTGCTCATGACCCAGCCACTTCAGCATCCACCACAGCCGCGCGGCGAAGGTGCCGCCCGCGTCGTCGTAAGCTACCGCCTGCATGGAACGGTTCATACCCAGCTCCGCCAGTCGGGCGGCAAAGCGGGCCGGGTGCGGGAGCGGATGGCGGCCGTTGGTTCCGGTCAGGGGACCCGAAAGGTCCCGGTCCAGATGGAGAAAACGTGCTCCCGGGACATGGCTCTCTTCATAGGCGCGATGGCCGGCGTCCGGGTCGGCGAGATTGTGGCGGCAGTCGAAAACGATCCACCCGGGATCGCCCAGGTGCTCTGCCAGGCCGACGACGGAGACCAGGGTGGTGTGGCTCACTCGCTGGCGCCTGGACCGCCGCTGGCCCAGGCGCGCGCCTCTTCGTATTCGTCGAAGACCTCGATCTGGGCCTCGGTGAAGACGCGCGCGAGCCAGGCCGCCCAAGTGATCCACTGGTCGTCGGTGACCACCGCGACCCGGCCGAAGTCCGACAGGTGGGCGCGCCCGAACTTGAGGTCCTCCCAGGCCACGTCCACGGTGTAGCTCACCATGTCCCGCAGGTCCACCAGCACGTTGGGCCTGCCCCGGAAGCGCACGGCGTGAACGAAATGGTCCTCGAACTGCTTGTAGTCGGCGAGGGTCATCTCGCCGAGCACTGCCACATTCACCAGGTCGTCCGACTGCTCGATGCTGATCATGGGTTCCTCCGGATCGCCGGGAGTTTATGTGAGTTCGCGAGTACCGGCAAACGCCCCCGTCACGCCGATCGCACCGGCGCCGAACGCATGCCGAGCAGTCCTGCCGCAACGATTAGCCCGACGGCGAGCCAGCCGGAGGGTGGAAGAAACTCGCCGAGGAAGAGAACACCGAACAGGCTGGAGAAGACCACCGTGCTGTAGGAGAGGCTGCTCACCACCAGGGTCGCCCCGGTGCGGTAGGCGCGGGTGAGGGCTAGCTGGGCCAGGGTAGCGCTCACGCCGAGGCCTAGCAGCAGCGGGGCGCGCTCGAGGGTCAGGGCATGAAAGCCCTGATGCAGCAGCCACAATCCGGAGAGCGCGGTGGAGACCAGCGTGAAATAGAAGACGACCCGCCAATCCGGCTCCCCGAGCCGGCCCAGCTGGCGGACGTTGAGGTAGGCGACGCAGGCGAAGAAGCCGGAAGTGAGTCCCAGCAGGCCCGCGGCGAACTGGCCTTCCTGCAAGGTGGGTTTGAGCAGCACCACGACTCCGGCGAAGCCCAACGCGACCGCCACGCCGAGGGGCCAATGCAGGCGCTCCCGAAGCAGCAGCGTTGTCAGCAGCGCCACGAACAGGGGCGAAGTGTAGTTAAGGGTGACCGCGGTCGCCAAGGGAAGCACGGTGATGCAGTAGAAGTAGCTGGCCAGGGACGCGAGGCCCGACACTCCGCGCCAGAGGTGACCCTTCAGGTGACGGGTGGCAAGGGGCAGGCCCTGGCCGCGGGCGATGGCGCCAATCACCAGCAGGCCCAACAGCGAGCGGTAGAAGACCAGTTCGGCGCTGGAGAAATGGTCCGCGCCAAGCTTGACGAACAATGCCATCAGGCCAAACAGCGCCCCGGCAACCACCATCCAAAGGGCGCCCACGATCTAGCTTGAGGAGGCCAAAGGGACCACAAATCCTACGCGCGATGGGAGCGGCATGGGGGCTGATGTTCGCCGTCGAGTCCGGGAAATTCCGTCTTGTGGCGAACGCGCATTCTGCCGCAACAACGGGCGCCTGCAAACCCGCTGAACCGGGCTCCCGAATTGACCGGAACCCCTTGATCAAGCTATTCTTTGCCCCTTTTCCCCGCCTCTCATGCCGAAGTCCGCCGAACCCGCCGCCCCCAAGTCCTTCGAGGAAGCTCTGGCCGAGCTGGAGCGCATCGTGTCCTCGATGGAGGGCGGCCAGCTCTCCCTGGAGGCTTCCCTCGCCGCCTACAAGAGGGGCGCGGAACTTCTCCAGTATTGCCGCAGCGCCCTCGAGAACGCCCAGCAGCAGGTGCGCCTGCTGGAGGAAGACGCCCTCCGGAATTTTCCTGGTGCCGACGACGGCCGCTGATTTCCGGGACTGGGCGCGGCACGGCCAGACGCGCGTCGAGCTGGCGCTGCAAAGGCTGCTGCCCTCGAACGAGATCGCGCCCCAGCGTCTGCATCAGGCCATGCGCTATGCGGTGCTTGGCGGCGGGAAGCGGGTGCGTCCTCTGCTGGCGCTTGCCGCCGGGGAACTGACCCAGGCCAATGGGGCGCGGGTCGAGTTGGCCGCGGCTGCGGTGGAGCTGATACATGCCTATTCGCTGGTCCATGATGACCTGCCCTGCATGGATGACGACGTGCTGAGACGGGGCAAACCCACCTGCCATATGCAATACGATGAGGCCACGGCGCTGCTGGCGGGGGACGCGCTGCAGGCGCTGGCATTCCAGGTGCTCGCGGAGCAGCGCCTGGCGCGCCGCGCCGAGGACCAGCTGCAGATGGTGGCGTTGCTCGCGCAGGCCTCCGGTTCCCGTGGCATGGCGGGCGGACAGGCCATCGACCTAGCCAGCGTCGGCAAGTCGCTAACCGTGCCGGAACTCGAATTCATGCACATCCACAAGACCGGCGCCCTGATCAGGGCGGCGGTGCTGCTGGGCGCGCGCTGCGGCAGGGGCATGGAGGACGATGAGCTGGCCAGCCTCGACCATTTCGCCAAGTGCGTGGGACTTGCCTTTCAGGTGGTCGACGACACCCTCGACGCGGAAGCCAGCACCGCCACCCTGGGAAAAACCGCCGGCAAGGACGCCGAGCGGAACAAACCGACCTTCGTCAGCGCCCTGGGCGCGGCCGGCGCACGGGACCTGGCGCAGGAACTGCGGCAGAGTGCGTACGCGGCGCTCGACGGCTTCGGCTCCGCCGCGCAGAGGCTGAGGCAACTGGCGGATTTCATCGTGCAGCGGGAATTCTAGGCGCCCCCACCAGTCCCACCATCACGGAGCGCCCCATGTACGAACTGCTCAACACGATCGGCGATCCGCTCCAGCTTCGCAAGCTGGAGCGGAGGCAGCTGCCCCAGCTCGCCGCCGAGTTGCGGGCTTTCCTGCTGGAGTCCGTGGCGAAAACCGGTGGGCACCTGTCTTCCAATTTGGGCACGGTGGAACTCACGATCGCCCTCCACTACGTGTTCAATACGCCGGACGACCGCCTGGTGTGGGACGTAGGCCACCAGACCTACAGTCACAAGATCCTGACCGGCCGCCGGCAGGGCATGGAGCGCCTGCGCATGAGCGGCGGCATCTCGGGATTTCCGCGCCGGGACGAAAGCGAGTACGACACCTTCGGCACCGCCCACTCCAGCACCTCCATCAGCGCGGCCCTGGGCATGGCGGTGGCGGCGCGCCGTCATGGCCTAGACCGCAAGGTGGTGGCGATCATCGGCGACGGGGCCATGACCGGAGGCATGGCGTTCGAGGCCCTCAATAACGCGGGGGTGGTGGACGCCAATCTGCTGGTGATCCTCAACGACAACGA
>DKBC01000210.1:8524-9073 GCA_002451065.1 Betaproteobacteria bacterium UBA6910 | reverse complement strand
GGTGGGCAGCTTCATCGGCACGGTCACCACCGGCTTTTTCCTGATCGGCTATGTGGGCGTGAACCTGACCCTGGCTGCCACGGGTTTCCTGCTGATCGCGTTGTCAGCCGTCTACTTCGCGCTGGTGCGTCGCCGCTACGTTGTCGTGTTGGCGCTGGCACTGCCCTTCCTGGTGATGCCTCACGAGTCGCTGCCCGCGAAGACCATGGCCGATGGCACCCGCGTCGAAGTGACGGCCGCCGTGGACAGTTTCTACGGCAACCTCAAGGTGGTGGATTACACGGGAACGGTNNTACGGCACCCGGGAGCTGATCATCGACGGGCTGGTGCAGGGCGGGATCGACAAGGCGAGCGGGCTCTCGGTTTACGAGTACTCGTATCTCATGCAGTTCCTGCCTTACGCCCTTAACCCTGTCGGGCGCCGCGCGCTGGTGATAGGACTGGGGGCGGGCGTGGTGCCGGTCTGGTACGAAAAGCAGGGCATTCCCGCCGACGTGGTGGACATAGACCCCAAGGTGGTGGAGCTGGCCCGGAGCCACTTCGGATACC
>DKBC01000210.1:0-8495 GCA_002451065.1 Betaproteobacteria bacterium UBA6910 | reverse complement strand
CACCGCCAGCACGCCCCGGGGCGTGCTGGCGGTGAACCTGGTGGGAGAACTGGGGGCGGAGGGTTCCATGGCGGCCTCGGTGGTGAAGACCATGCGCCAGGTGTTCGGGCAGGTGCGGGTGTTCCCGACGAATCCCGACGGACCGCGGGGCAGGGCGGTGAACTTCGCTATCGTTGCCTACGACGGCCCGCCGCGTCCCCTGGATCTCTCCCTGGTCCGGGATTTCCCGGTGCATCCCTTGACCCAAGCCGCGGTGCGGCGGGCGCTGGCGCGGCCCTTGGAACTACCGAATGACCCCGTGGCCATGGTCCTAACGGACGATTTCAACCCCATCGACTTCCGGGACCTGAAGATCAAGGAGTCGGTGCGGCGGCAGATTCTCTCTACCACCGACTGGGACATCCTGCTCAGGTGACCGAGAACGCCGGGGACATGATGTCCGGACAATGGGAACCGCCGGCCCCGTCCGCCCCTCGCGCCGTCGCGGTGGTCATCCCCTGCTACAAGGTGGTGTCCACCATCGATGGCGTCCTGAGCCGGATCGGCCCGGAGGTCGGGCGCATCTACTGCGTGGACGACGCCTGCCCCGAGGGGAGCGGCCAGCATGTTTCCGCGACCTGCGCCGATTCGCGGGTCACCGTGATCGGGAACGAGCGCAACCTCGGTGTCGGGGGCGCGGTGATGCGGGGTTTCGTCCAGGCGCTGGCCGATGGGGCCGACATCATCGTCAAAGTGGACGGCGACGGGCAGATGGACCCGGCGCTGATCCCGAAGTTCATCCGGCCGATCGTCGAGGGCCGGGCCGATTACACCAAGGGCAACCGGTTCTTCGACCTGGCGTTCCTGCGTCCCATGCCCGGCATCCGCCTATTCGGCAACGCGGTACTGTCGTTTCTCACCAAGCTTTCCACCGGCTACTGGAACATGGTCGACCCGGCCAACGGTTACCTGGCGATACAGCGCAAGGTGCTGGAGATGCTGCCCCTGGAGAAAATAAGCCGGCGCTATTTCTTCGAGTCGGACATGCTGTTCCGGCTCAATATCCTGGGCGCGGTGATCGAGGAGATCCCCATGGAGTCGGTCTACGCCGACGAGACCAGCAATCTCAGGGTCCGGGAGGTGTGGGCGGAATTCCTGTTCAAGAACCTGCGCAACTTTCTGAAGCGCATTGGCTACAATTACTTCTTGCGCGGCTTCAGCATCGCTTCCGTGGAACTGGTGGTGGGGCTGCTGCTGGCGGGATTTGGCTTTGTCTTCGGCGCCGTGGAGTGGGCGGGATCCATCGCCAGCGGCGTCCCGGTGACGGCCGGCACCGCCATGCTGGCCGGCCTGCCGCTCATTCTCGGCGTGCAGTTGCTGCTTTCCTTTCTCGCCTACGACACGAGGGCCGTGCCCACCGTGCCCCTGCATCAGCGGCTCTAGGCGCCACGTCACGGGCGCGGCCGCAAACCTGGGGCGGGCCTAGCGGAGGCTTTCGAGCTCCTGCTTGGCCTTGCGGCTGTAGTAACCCTCCGGTTTCAGCCTCAGGTACTCGGTCCAGTGCTCCCGGGCCTTGGCCTTGTTGCCCAAGTCGCGATACGCCAGGGCGATGCCGTAGTGCGAAAGGTCGGCGCTGGCATCGATGTCGAGGGCGCGGCGATGATATTCCAGGGCTTTCTCCAGATCTCCCGTGTCGAAATAGAGATAGCCGAGATTGCTGTAGGCCGCCGGGTGATCGGGATTGGCTTCGATGGACTTCTGGAACTCGGAAATCGCAAGCGCGTAATCGCGCTCCACGTAGGCCTTGGTCCCCGCCTTGAAGTGAGTCTCTCCGGCGCTGAACTGCTGCGTGCCCTGAAATTTGCGCCGCACACGCTCGACGTCGTCTTTTCTTGCCATGCCCTGATACAGCGCAAGCAGTTGAGGGTACACGGACATCAGGGCGGAATTGAGTTCGATGGCCTTCTCGTAGTGGCGGATTGCCCGCTCGGTGTCCCCCGCCGAGGCGTAGGCAAGGGCGAGGCGCTGATGCAGCGAGCCGTTCTCGTGGAGTTCCAGTGCCATTTTGTAATAGCGGATGGAATCCTGCGGTTTACCGAGCTGATGGGAGGCGTAGGCCTTGCCGAGATAGGCATCGTATAGCGAGCCGGGAAGGGGCGCCGGATGGTTTTCGACGCGGGTGAAGGCTTCGATGGCTTCGGGATGCTGTCCAAGCTCGTTCAGCAGGACCCCCTTCAGGGCCCAGGCCATGGAGGCGCCGGTCTCGCGGATCGCGCGCTCCAGCTCGGCGGCAACGCCTTCCCGGGACTGCGGGTCGGACAGCCTGGATCCCTGGACCCCCCGGGAGGGGATCAAGAAGCGATACGCGTCCTCCGCGATGGCGGAGTCGTATGGTCCGCCGTTCCGGAGATAGACGAGACAGATGTCGTCCCAATACACCAGGCTCCAATCGGGATGGCTGAGCACCAGGTCCGCGTCCCCGATTTCCCGGAGAAACTTCGGGGCCGTTACCGGCTGCACCAGGACAGCGCTTTCAAAGGGATGGCGGCTCCGGATCGCGTCCAGCATCCCGGGTTTGGTCGGCGCCATGGTGGCCTGCTCGAGCAGGTTGTCGTCAAGAAAGCCGCGCCCGTCCATGAACGGGACGCGCTTCGGGTAGTCCCGCCACGTGATGTAGCCCCCGAGATGAAATGTGTTCAGCACGCGACCGGTGACCCCACGCCGGTCAAGATACCGCAGGCAATATTCCGGCGTGAGGCCGGTGTAATTCACGCCGAGACCGAACTGCAGGTCGTTGAGGGGTCGCTGCCCCCTGGGAGGAAACAACTGGACCGCGGTGGCGCACACAATCAGCAGGGCGCTCAGCGCGATCGCCGGCTTGCCGCTGGATAACCGGAAGGCCCGTTCCCGGCTGGCCAGGATCCCGGCAATGTTCCTGGCGAGGAGGGCGCCGGTGATGGCGGTGAACCAGAAAAAGCGAATCGCGAGGAAAGGCATCACCAGCAGGGGCGCCGCCAGCAGCACGTCGGGGAGAGACACGCGACGGCGGTTGGCGATGAAGGAAAGCACCACGGCTGCCGTAAAGACGTAAAGCGCCTTGAATTCTTCCCAGGTGGGCTTGCGCAACTCGCTGATGGACTGTCGCCACCAGTCCGATTGCAGGGCGCCCACGCTGTGGAGATACTGATCGAGAAAATAGGGGCTGATCAGGGACGTGGCGACAGAGATGGCTGCGACGATCGCCACTTGGCGCAGCTGGCCGAATGATGGGGCGGGAGTGAAGCCGACGAACGGCAAGAGCCGCCGGTCGAGTCCCGCGCGTTCCATCCCGAGCTGAAAAACGCCGCCGGCCAACACGGCGCCGAAGGGAAGCAACATCATCAGGATGCTGGTGTGGACGTTGGCCCAGAGCAGGCTGACGAGGGGCATCAAGAACAGATACTTCCTGTCCCCCGCGGCAAAGGCGCCAAGGCTGAAGATGGCGTAGGAAAGGAACAGCATCATCAGGGTGTCCGGGCGCTCCACGAACCGGAAGCGCAGGCCCATGGCCACGGCGCCCAGGACCAGCACCGAGACGATCAGGTGTCCCCTGGGCATCATGGCGATGCGAAGCAGCAGGGCGAAGAGCAGGGTGATCAGAGTGGCCTTCAGGATCACCACGCCGGCATGGCCGCCGGCGAGGTAGGCGAGGTAGTAGAGCAGGCCGAAGAGCCAGTTGTTGTAGGAGAAGGGGCTCCCGGTGTCGATGAACGGCTCGCCCGCGGGAAGCGCCCTGTGCTCCCAGATCCAGCGCCCGAAGCTGAGGTGGGTCCAGGTGTCCGGATCCTCGATGCGGATCAGGGCCAGCAGGAAAACGCAGCCGAGAAAGACGAATGCGAGAAGGGTCTGCCACCCGCGACCGGCCACCGCGATCGGCTGCCTGGAGATCACTATGCCTGTCTCCAGCGGCTGACGCGGAACAGAGGAACCGGATGGAACAGGGTGCGGGTCGCCTCGTTCCTGAGCCCCGCCTGCCGCAGCTGCGCCTCGATGTCGTAAATGTTGGTCAGGTGGTAATGACCGGAAAACCCTGCGAGCCAGCGCCCGAACCTGTAGAAGGCGTTCTCTGTCGGCCCGGAAACGATGATGGCGGTGCCGTCGCCGGCGTAGCGCAGCAGATTGTCGATGCATGCGAGCAGGTCCTCCACGTGCTCCAGCACGTCGAGGGCCAAGATCACGTCAAAGGTCTGCGGCGTTATCTCTTCGAGGGATCTGTAGAGCCGGGCCGGAAGCTGCAGGCGGCGGCAAACCTCGGTCGCGAGATCGAAGGCGAAGGGGTCCACGCCGGCGATCCCGCAACCCTTGGCGTGGAGATAGCGAAAGGTGGTGCCGCCGCCGCAACCGAAATCGAGGACCGAGCGCCCGGCCACGTCCCCCGCCAGGACCAGCGCGGCATCCAGCCGTTTCCAGAACAGCCAGGACATGGCCGGATTGGGATGCGTATAGGACGGCAGCGCCATCTCATCGTAGTGCCCCCCGGGGGCGGTGCGCAGCAGGTCGTCGAATACGTCGAGGTACGCGCGGCGGTAGGCTCGGTCTGCAATCAAGCGTTCACCTCTTCGAGGGCCCGGGGCGCGCGCCGCGAAGCCTGGCTGATGGAGTTTGGGGAAAACGAGATCGCCGAATTATCGCCCGATGCCCCGCACGATGTCATCGGCGGCGCTGGTCCAGCCGGCGCAAACCTTGCCGTGAAGCCGCTTCCAGCGCATCGCAGTATTCGGCGGGCGTGATCCGGCGGGCGAGTTCCGGGTACTCCCGGGCCCGGTAGCAGGGGTAGTACTGGTCCATGATGTTGACGTAGGTGTCGCGCGATATCTCCCGGGCCAGAAACGCCAGTACCGACTCGGTGTTGGCGAGGTCGCCCGGCAGCACCAGATGGCGTACCAGCAGGCCCCGTTCCGCCACCCCGCGCCCGTCGAGCACCAGGTTCCCCACCTGCCGGTGCATTTCCTTCACCGCGGCGCGGTTTACCTCCACGTAATCCCGCACGTGGGAATAGCGGTGAGCCGCGGCGGAGTCGCCGTACTTCATGTCTGGCATGTAGATGTCGATCACGCCGTCCAGCAGCGCGAGGGCCTCGGGGCTGTCGTAGCCGCCGCTGTTGTAGACCAGGGGCAGGCGCAGTCCCCGCTCCGAAGCGATGCGCACCGCGACCAGGATCTGGGCCACGACGTGGCTGGGGCTGACGAAGTTGATGTTGTGGCAACCCTCCGCCTGCAATTCCATCATCATGCGGGCGATTTCCTCGGGTTCCATTTCCCGGCCGAGGCCTTTCTGGCTGACCTCCCAGTTCTGGCAGAACACGCAGCGCAGGTTGCACCAGGTGAAGAAGATGGTGCCGGAGCCGCCGCTGCCGCGCAGGGGATCTTCCTCTCCCTGGTGGGGCCCGTAGCCGTGGACCACCGCGCGCTCCCCGGTCCGGCACACCGCGCCCTCGGTGCCCTGGAGGCGATTCACCCGGCAATAGCGGGCGCACAGGTCGCAGGATTCCAGGCGGCGCCAGGCCTCGGTGACGCGGCGGTCAAGCTCGCCGCTGACGAGCAGTTGCAGGTACGCGGGCTCGAATTCGCTCATGGTCGTCCGGTGCTCTCGCCGCGGACGATGCCGCCGGCGATGAGGTGCGCGGCGCGCAGCGGCTCGGGAAGCGCTCCATTCAGGCAGAGGCGGGAAACGATCCGGCCGGCTTCGGCGGGAGACGTTCCGGCGCACTGCAGGTAAACGCCGGATACCTGCTCCGGCCTCCCGGCGCGCTCCACCAGGCGCCACTTCCGGCGTCCGCCGGGCACGCTTCCGAGCAGGGCCGATTTCACCCGGGCGAAGTCGGGCCGGCGGCGGCACACGACAATCACCGGAATGCCGAGGGCCGCGTGCAAGGCCGGCAGATCCACCACGTTGAAGCCGGCGAGGGCGATGCCCTGCAACAGCACGGCGTGAAGCTGGGGAAAGAACCGGGAGCGGCGCACCAAGTCCCGGAGCACGCGGGTGGCGTTCACTCCGTCGCGCCGGACCTTCCCGGAGACCACTGCGTCCAGGCGCGTGCCGGCAAACACGGCGCCAACGACCAGCACGTCCCCGCGATGGCGCGGATCGAATGGGCCGTCGTCGAAGCCGATGACGTGGAGGGTGGTGCGTGACACGTTTGAGATCCAGAATATAGTACGCGGAAACGAGACAGGGGTTCCCTGATGAGACTCTACCTGTTGCAGCACGGGGATGCAGTTCCGGAATCCATGAGCCCGGACCGGCCCCTGAGCGAGAAGGGCCGCCTGGACATGCGGCGACTGGCGAAGTTCGTGGGCTGGAGCGCGGTGCGGGTGGCGAAAGTGTTTCACAGCGGCAAGACCCGCGCCCGCCAGAGCGCCGAGATCATCGCGTCGGAAATCACCGAGCGGGTGGCGCCGGAGGCGATGGCCGGGCTCCATCCCAACGATCCGGTGGGGCCGGTGGCGGAGCAGGTGGACGCCTGGCACCAGGACACGCTGCTGGTGGGCCACATGCCGTTCCTGGGAAGGCTCGCGGCACAGCTGGTGTGCGGCGATCAGCAAATTCCCCTGGCGGCGTTCCAGCCGGGGAGCATGGCATGCCTGGAGCGCGGCGACTCCGGGCAGTGGTCCCTGGCCTGGATGCTGCGCCCGGAACTGATCCAGGGCTGAGAGGCCGTGGCGGAGCACCGCTGGAACCTGACGCCGGCGGAAGCGATCGCGCTCCAGGAGCAATTGCGCCCCCGCGTGATCGCCCGGGACCGTGTCGGCAAGGTTCGGAGGGTCGCGGGCGTGGACGTGGGCTTCGAGCAGGAGGGTGCGGTGACCCGGGCGGCGGTGGCCGTGCTGAGCTTCCCGGAACTGGAACTGGTGGAGTGGGCCATCGCCCGCAAGCCGACGCGTTTTCCTTACGTTCCTGGATTGCTGTCGTTTCGTGAAACCCCCGCGGTACTCGCGGCGCTGGCAAAGCTAAGGCTGCGCCCGGACCTGCTGCTCTGCGACGGCCAAGGCCTGGCGCATCCGCGGCGTTTCGGGTTCGCCTGCCACTTGGGCCTGTTGGCGGGCATTCCCTCCATCGGCGTGGCCAAGACCCGGCTGATCGGCGAGCACGGGGACGTGCCAGCCCGCCGGGGCGGGTGGGTGCCGCTGGAGGACCACGAGGAGGTGATCGGGGCGGTCCTGCGCACCCGGCGGGGCGTGAAGCCGGTGTTCGTATCGGTGGGACACCGCGTCGGCCTGGAGACCGCGATCCGCTGGGTCATGGCCTGCGTGACCCGCTACCGGCTGCCAGAGACCACACGCTGGGCCCACCGCCTGGCGTCCGGCGGTGAGCGGAGGCTGCCCCGCCGGGCTACTTGACGCCCCTGGCCCTGAGCCAGATGCCCATGGGCCGGTCCATGTGGAGTATGTGATCCAAGAACCAGGAGCCCAGGAAGTCGATGGTGTGGCGAGCGTCGGCCTTGTCCTGCTTGACCAAGTCTTGGCGCAGGCTCAGAAGCTGGTCCACCAGGTGATGATGGCCTTCACGGTGCGACGCCTCCCCCTGATAGGCGTGCTGGCGCATGTAATGCTCTTCCGTGAAGAAGTGGAACTCCGCGTACTGGAGCAGCAGGTCCAGCAGCGCTTCAACGGACTCCATGTTCTCGCCGGCGGAGAGCGCCTGCTCGATGCGGTTGATGATCTCCGCCAGCCGCTGGTGCTGGTCGTCAATCTCGCGCACGCCCACGTTGTGGGTGTCGGGGTCCCAGGTAATCACCGCGGCATGTTAGCAGAAGACCTGATCACCGGGAGGGAGAAGTGGCAACCTCTTCGGCCAACGGGGAGAAGGCCCGGTTTACGTAGGCGATGATGGCCTGGATCTGGTCGTCCGACAGCACGTCGCGCCAGGCCGGCATGGAGGTGCCGGGCAGGCCGTCGCGAATCGCGTTCGCCAGCTGCGCGCGGGTGCGCGCGCCCATGAACGCGCGGTCGCTCAGGTCGCGCGGGTGCGGCNNTGCCCGCCATGAATTGGGGGTCGGTCAGGTCCCGCGGGTGGGGTTCGAGGAAGCGTCCTATCCAGTTGCGCCCGGTGCCGGTGGCCCCGTGGCAGAAGGCGCAGTTTTTCTGGAACAGGTCCTCGCCCTCCCGCTCCCGAGCGTCCAGCCCCTCGATCTTCGGCGCCATGTCGTGCCTGGCGTAAGGACTGGCGCTGGCCATGGCGTCCACTTCCTGGCCTGGCTCGAACTGGTTGCGGGGGTAGGACACAGGCCGCAGGTCCCAGGGCTCGCCTTCCTCGTTTACCCGCGCCCGGTCGTGGCAGGTGATGCAGGTGGTGAGGAACAGGCGCTTGCCGGCCTGCTGCTCCGGGGTGAGCCGTTCCCAGGGCGTGTCCAGGGGAATCTCCCAGGTGGCGAAAGGGAAGGCGGCGGCGAAGCGCCCGTGGTCCGGCCAGCCGTTCTCGGGAATGTGGTAGCGCGTGTTTTCTGCCTTGGAAGCCATGAATTCCCGGCGCACGAA
>DKBC01000086.1:11735-12061 GCA_002451065.1 Betaproteobacteria bacterium UBA6910 | reverse complement strand
ATGGCGATGAAGACCAGCGCCCAGCCGGCGGATATCCTCGCGTCGTGCACCTTGGGAACCGTGAAGAAGCGGACGATGACGTGGGGCAGGCCCGCGGTTCCCGCCATGAGCGCGAACGTGATGGCCAGCACGTCGATCAGGCTCTTGTTCCCCTTGGTGTATTCCAGGAAGCCCAAGTCGGTAACGACCTGGTCGAGCTTGGTCAGGAACGCCGTTCCATCCCCCACCGAGCCTCCGAGACCGAGCTGGGGGATGGGATTGCCGGTGATCTGCAGCGCGATGAACACGGCGGGGATGGTGTAGGCGAAGATCAGCACGCAGTACTG
>DKBC01000086.1:0-11656 GCA_002451065.1 Betaproteobacteria bacterium UBA6910 | reverse complement strand
CTTCATGCCGCCCAGCACCGCGTAAAAGAACACCAGCCCCATGCCCACCAGCAGGCCGGTGACGATGTCAACCTCCAGGAAGCGGGAAAATACGATCCCGACCCCGCGCATCTGGCCAGCCACGTAAGTAAATGAAATGAAGATCAGGCAGACCACCGCGGTGATGCGGGCGGCCTGGGAGTAATACCGGTCGCCGATGAACTCGGGCACGGTGTACTTGCCGAACTTGCGCAGGTACGGCGCCAACAGCGTGGCCAGCAGCACGTAACCCCCGGTCCAACCCATGAGGTATACCGAGCCGCCGTAACCCAGGAACGCGATGAGGCCCGCCATGGAGATGAAGGACGCGGCGGACATCCAGTCGGCCGCCGTTGCCATGCCGTTGACCACTGGGTGGACGCCGCCGCCGGCGACATAGAACTCCTTGGTGGTACCGGCACGGGCCCAGATCGCCACGCCGATATAGAGGGCGAAGGAAAGCCCGACGACAATATAGGTGAGGGTTTTCAGATCCATCGAATATACCCCCTCATTCCTCGTGGACGTCGTGGTCGCGATCGATCTTGTCCATGCGCGACGCGTACCAGAAGATCAGACCGACGAAGACGAAGATCGAGCCCTGCTGCGCGAACCAGAAGCCGAGTTGATAGCCTCCGATCTTGATCGCGTTAAGGGCATCCGCAAACAGGATGCCGGCACCGTAGGACACAACGAACCAGATCACCAAGGTAATGGTGAGCAACCTCAAGGTGGCGCGCCAATAGGCGACCCCACTCTTGTCGCGATCAGTCATCGGAATTCCCTCCTGAGTAATGGTTTAAGCCCGGACTTTTCCCGAAGCGACCCGCGCTGGGCAAACGCGGCCCAAAACCTGCGCCATGCTCGGGAATGGTTTTTGCGGAAAAAAATTTCCGCAAACATAATATTGTCTTATGAGGGTGATGGCAAATTTTTATTTAAAAATGTTGAGTTGAATGAACGGGATTGCGTAATTTCACGTGGCCGGGCACCCCTTCCAAGCCGGCGCGAACCACCTTCCGGTCCCGCAAGCGGGCCAATGCGGGCACGAGTCAGGTCACCCTCCGGCCCAGGGCAAGTAGCAGCTTCTCGTGGATGCCCCCGAATCCGCCGTTGCTCATCACCAGCACATGGTCTCCGGGGCGCGCGGTGCAGACTATGCGGCTCACCAGGTCATGCAGGTCATCCACGAGGACAACTTTCTCGCCCAGCGGCCCGAGCGCCGATGCCGCGTCCCAGCCAAGGTTCGAGGTGAAGCAGAACACCAGGTCCGCGCCGGCGAGGCTGGCGGCCAAATCATCCTTCCAGACACCGAGTTTCATGGTGTTGGAGCGCGGTTCGAGCACTGCCAGGATGCGCTCGCCGTTCACCTGCCCGCGCAGTCCCGAGATGGTGGTGCGGATCGCGGTGGGATGGTGGGCGAAGTCGTCGTAAACGGTGATTCCGTTGACCGACCCGCGCACCTCCATCCGGCGCTTGACGTTCTGGAAGCGCCCCAGGGCTTCAATGGCGGACTTGGCGGGCACCCCGGCATGGCGCGCCGCGGCGATCGCCGCCAGCGCATTCATTATGTTGTGCTCTCCGAGCACATCCCAGCGCAAAACGCCTTGGGGCGCCCCGGTAAAGCGAACCTCCACGCCGTCGCCCCGGTGCACGGCCTCCCAGCCACCGCGCCCGCCAAAGGTTTCATGGGGCGTCCAGCAACCGCGGGCCAAGACCCGGGCGAGGGCCTGGTCCCGCCCATTGACGACGATCAAACCCTCGCCCGGCAGGGTTCGCACGAAGTGATGAAACTGGGTTTCGATGGCCTCCAAATCCGGAAAAATATCGGCGTGATCAAATTCCAGGTTGTTGAGAATCGCCGTCCGGGCGCGGTAGTGGACAAACTTGGAACGCTTGTCGAAAAAAGCCGTGTCGTATTCGTCAGCCTCGATCACGAAAAACGCGCCGGATGAGAGCCGGGCCGACACGCCGAAGTTCCGGGGCACACCCCCCACCAGGAACCCCGGCTCAAGGCCGGCATGCTCCAGGATCCAGGCCAGCATGCCGGATGTCGTGGTTTTGCCGTGGGTGCCGGCCACAGCCAGCACCCATTTCTGGCGCAGCAGGTTTTCGGCGAGCCATTGGGGACCGGAAGTGAACGGCAATCCGCGATTCAGGATTTCCTCCATGAGCGGATTGCCCCGGCTCACCACGTTGCCGATGACGAAGGCGTCGGGCTTGAGGTCCACCTGTTTGGGATCGTAGCCCTCGATCAGGCGGATTCCCTGTGCCTCCAGCTGCGTGCTCATGGGCGGGTAGACATTGGCGTCGCATCCGGTGACGGTATGTCCCGCCGCACGGGCGATCACCGCGATNNCCGCCCATGAAGGTCCCGCAAATGCCAAGGATATGAACGTGCATGGCGGTCAAGTGTTGCGCGCAACCCTCCGGCCGAGGAAAGCCAGCTGCTGAAGATGGCACGGCGGATCTGATGCCATTAGATTCGCGGCGGCGTGGATCATCCTTGGCTGGGGCGATACCGAAAGGGCGCTATTCTAGCCCGCCGCGACGCGACGCCGCATGGTCGGACGAAGGCCTAACTCGCTCGCACCAAGTGAGCGTTTCTTGGAGCGAGTGAGAGTAAACGACGGTTCAGATACCCTTGCGCGGGGAAAGGGAGGCCACGATGCACAGCGCGAACAGCGCGAGCCCGGTCATCACCGCCGGGGAGAATTCTGTCGCCACACCAATTCCCACGAATCCAGCACCAACCACGCACAGGATTCGCGAATGGGCCTGCACCGCTCCCGCAATACTCTTGCGCTTTCGCACTTTTCCCCTGACTAGATGGGGTAAACCACACCCCTTCACCGACCGCCTCAACCCCGCCTCCCGGTTTCGAGACCAAGTCTAAATCATAGGACATACTCGCTAACAATCAATAGGTAGGAGGTGATAATTCACACGTCGTCGAGCGAGGTTTCGGTCAAATGAGCCACATCCCCCCAACTGCCGAGCATCCAGCCCTCCGCTGAATACTCGAATTCGTTGATGCTGGCGTTGAGCAACCGTACCAGCCGGGGACCCTCAGGGCCGCCACCCGACGCGTGCCGGTAAAGCGCGTCCAGGACCCCGCCGTGGCTCACCACGACAATCCGCCTGCCCAACTGGTCCCGGGCGATCTCCGTCAAGGCCCCGATCACGCGGTCAAAGAAAGCCCGCTGGCTCTCACCCCCGGGAAGCGCGAACTCCGCTTCGCCTTGCTCGTAGCGCCGGTAAACCTCGGGATACGCCCGCGCCGACTCCTCGCGGGTGAGCCCCTGCAGCACCCCGAGATTCCTCTCCCGCAGGCGAGCATCCACCAGCACCGGCCGGCCGCTGCCGGCTGCAATGCGCTCAGCGGTCTCGAGCGCCCTGCGCAGATCGCTGGAAACCAGCGCATCGAACGCTTCGCCCGCGAATCGCTCCGCCAGACGCAATGCCTGAGTAACGCCTTCCTGTGAAAGAGGGATGTCGATGTGGCCCTGCATGCGCCCTTCGCGGTTCCACTCTGTCTCCCCGTGGCGGATGAGGAGCACGCGTGCCACGCGCACCGGACTACTCGAGGAGTTCGGTGTCATCCTGGGAATACGCCGGCGTGCAGCAGCACAGGACGCGCAGTGGGCCGCGCCCCGTGTTGGCGATGCGGAGCCGGGTGCCGGGGGTGATGCAAACCGTATCGCCCGGTTTCACCTCGAATGCGTCCGCGCCCCGGGTCAGGCGACCCGTGCCCGAGATGGTGTGGTGCAGCTCCCCGGTTTGCCGATGCCGGTGAAGGGTGGTGGTGAACCCGGGCGGGATCTCGGCCTCGGCCAGGCTCTGGGCGCAAATTCCGTGGACCGCGGGATGCATCAGCTCGCGGACCAACGAACCGTCTTTGGTGGGGTACGGGACTACGCGGTCACGGGCGGTTCGCATTGCCCGGAGTTTACCGCACTGCGCCGCTGCACCCGTCAGGCCAAGCGGATATCGCCGGCCCACGAGCCATTATGGGGCCCGAGGGCCGGCCCGCCCGGCCCGCCGGCTGAGGCGGGTGGGGCGGACGTCTTCTTCGTCAGGAACGAACCAGTACGGTCTCGGTCTGGATGATGATCTCGGTCGCGGTAGCGCTGTCGTAGACCATGCCGTTCTTGGCCACGGCGCGCATTCGCGTGGTGTTCGGGGTGAGGGATTCCAGCTCGATTTCGATTTCGCGACCGCTGGCCTCCGCCTTGATGACCTCCCCGGTGCCGCTCTTTTGCGCTCCCTCGACCTTGATCTGCATCCGGTTTAGCGCCGTCATGGTCGCGCCCTTGACCTTGGGCAGCGGCTCGCTGAAGGTCCGGTAGGTCATCCCCCCCAGAACATGGGAAACCGCCGTGGAGCCGCCGATGCCGGCCGCCGTGATGGCCAGGGGCGCGCACCCACCGGAAATCGCAACCAGGGCGACCAGCGCGGCGGCCCACCCCGTCCTCATTTCAAAGCCTCTGAAGTCCATTTCCATACCTCTTCGTCGCAAATTTGCATGGTCAATCCGAAGGGCCGGGCGTGGGCCCCGCCCTTCGCGTCATTAGGCGCGTATCAACGATGCCCGCCGCCGTGGCCGCTGCTGCCGCCACCGCCACCGCTGCCGCCACCGTGGCCGGAACCGGAGCCGCTCGAGACCGCCATCGCGGATCCGCCGCCCGCGTTCACGATGCCACCGGAAATGTGGCCGCCGCCATGACCGCCACCGTGCACGATCTCGCCCCCGCCTCCGCGGTGGACCTCGGTTTCAATTTTGCCGCCGTGGCGGCCGGAACCGACGCGCGCGCCGGCGGCGGTGACGATTCCCGAGGAGCGGCCGCCCTGGCGATGAACCAGTTCGCCTCCGCCGCCCTTGTGCACCTCGACTTCGGCTCCGTGCTCGGGACGCACGCCGCCGGCGCGCCCGCCGGATGCATTCACGATGCCGCCGCGACCACCGCGGTGGATCAGTTCAGCGCCCCCGCCGCCGTGGACGGTTTCAGCCCCGCCACCGCCGTGGACGAGTTCAGCCCCGCCACCGCCGTGAACGAGTTCAGCCCCGCCACCTTTGTGCGCTTCCACTTCCACCTCAGCCGCCAGCGCCACGCTCGCGCCAAGTCCAAAGGCCGCCGCTAGGGCGGCATACATAACGCTTCTTGAAATGCTCATGGCCAATCACTCCTTCAGTTGGTTTCGCCCACTTCGACCCGGTCGCCCGACTCGGCTCTTTTGTGGGTATATATCCCACAAAGCATGTACCGTGCCAACGATCAACCCTTAAGATCTCTTAAGATTTAGGCAGTTGAGGAGCCTATTCTTTATCGGTTTTGTCGGGATTTGGAGACACGCTCGATCCTGAGCATTGTTGGCCACCCCAGCCTAAGACTTGGGGGACTTGCCCCACCCGTGCCCCAGTTTTCCCCCCGGATCCCCCGGTTGACGAGAACCACCGGCGACTTGGGACTACCCCGGCACCCTCCGGCCCAATGGGGCGCCAGTCCGCCCCATGCCCTCTCCGCCGTTGGCGACCGTTACGAATTCCCGGAACCCGGCGTCCAGGAATGATCCACGAGCCGCCATTCGCCGGGCGCGAGCCCCGCCAAATCGTAGGGCCCCACCGCCCCACGGATCAGGCGCAAAGTCGGAAATCCCACCGCGGCGGTCATGCGCCGCACCTGCCGGTACTTTCCCTCCTGAATCGTGAGCTCGATCCAGGCGGTGGGGATGAACTTGCGGAAGCGCACCGCGGGCTTTCGCTCCCACAGACCCGGCGGTTCCGGGATCAGCCGCACCTTCGCGGGCCGGGTCGTGCATCCGGGCAAACGAACCCCTGCCCGCAGCCTGGCCAGCGCTTCCTCGCCGGGCACGCCTTCCACCTGCACCCAGTAGACTTTGGGCCACTTGTGCCGCGGGTCGGTGATGAGGTGCTGCAGCCGCCCGTCATCCGTGAGCAGCAGCAGCCCCTCGCTGTCGGTATCGAGCCGCCCGGCAGGATAGAACCCAGGAAGACTGATGTAGTCCTTGAGGGTGGAATGAAGGCCGGTGGTGCCGAACTGGGAGATCACGCCGTAGGGCTTGTTGAACAGCAGGAGTCGGGCGGCGGGCACCCGTGGAGTTTACAGCGGGCGCGGCTCTGCCTGCAGGCCCCGGCAAAGGGACAGGAGGAAGCCATCCCCGCCATCGGGCACTCCATCACTCGCGGGCTGTTCACGGGATAATCCGCGGCGAGCGCCCACTCCCGGTCATCCTCGTCGAACGGGGCCGGCCGCCAGCCGCGACCGGGAATTTCCAAGACGACCAGGCTCGCCGGGGCGCCCTGCATTGCTCTCTGGCTCAGGGGGGGCCGAACACGGGCGCGAAAACCCGCTGCAGTTTCGCGGCGACACTCGTGGCGTCGACGGTTCCCCCGCCGGCCCCGGCGTGGGACCACAGGAGGAACAGCTGCATGCCCCTTAACCTTCGTCCGGCCGGTCCGAGAAACGGGAGGCCGGGTGGACGGGGTCCGAACCGGCCGCAGGGCGATCCGGGTGCCGGCCCCTCGCGTCACTCGCCGCCGCGTCGCCGTCTCTCACCGTAACCATGGTGACTGTCAGACGCCCACTCGCACCGCCACGCCCTCCGTTTCAGCGGCGATCCGGAACAGCTCGCAATAGTAGCCGCCACGGCGCAGCAGCTCCTCGTGGCTGCCCTGTTCCACCACGCTCCCATCCTTGAGCACCAGGATCCAGTCCGCATCCTGGACCGATTGCAGCTGGTGCGCGATGAGCAGCGTGGTCTTGTCTTGCTGAAGATGGCGCACCGCGTCCCGGATCAGCGCCTCGGAGTCCGCGTCCACCGCCGAGGTGGGCTCGTCCATGATCAGGATCGACGGTCGCTTGACCAGCGCCCGGGCCAGGCAGATGCGCTGTCGCTGGCCGCCGGAGATGGTACTGCCGCCCTCACCCAGCACCTCGTCGTAGCCGTCAGGAAGGCGCTCGATGAAATCGTCGGCGTGAACCTCCCGCGCCGCCTGGCGGATCTCCTCGTCGGTGGCGTCAGGCTTGCCGTAGGCGATGTTTTCCCGCACGGTGGTGCCGAACAGGATCGTGTCCTGAAGAACCACTCCGATCTCATGTCGCAGAGACTCGCGTTGGTAGCGGCGCACATCCCAGCCGTCAATCAGCACGCTTCCCTCGGTCGTATCGTATAGACGAAGGATGAGGTTGGCGATCGTGGACTTTCCGGCCCCCGATGCGCCTACCAGCGCGATTCGCCTGCCGGCCGGCAGGTGGAAGGAAATGTTCTTGAGAATTGGCTTGCCTGGTTCGTAGCCGAAGCTCACATTGCGAAACTCAATTTCCCCGCGCAGGTTCCTGGCCTCGATGGCGTCCGGGAGATCGGTGATCTCGGGTTCGATCTCCAGGATCTCGCTAATGCGCTCGGCACTCACCGCGGCCCGGGAGGTGCGCGCCGAGAGTCGCGCGACGGTGCGTACCGGCTTGTAGATCTCCCTGATGTAGGCCACGAACACCAGCAGGTCTCCCGGCGTCATGGCGCCGTCGAGAACCCGGTATCCGCCATAGAGCACGGCCACGGCGACGCCGGCGGTGCTCACGACTTCCACCAGGCGGGAGGCGGCGGCCTCGCGCCGGGCGGTGCGGATGCTCTCCTCCATGGATTCGGCGGTCTCGGACTCGAAGCGCTCGCGCTCGAAGCGCTCGCGTCCGAAGGCCTGCACCAACGGCACCGACATCAGCAGTTCGCCGATGCGGGATGCCACCTTGCCCTCATTCCGGCGCTGGCGCCTTACGGACTTGCGCACCTGCTTCAGAACATGAAAAAGGGTGAGGAACAGGACCGGGAAGGTGGCGAGGACTACCAGCGCCAGCTTCCACTCCAGCGCGAACATGACGACGAACATGCCGCTGATGGTGAGGGCGCTGGTGAGAAAAGTGAGTGCCGATTCCGCGAAGACATCCTTGAGCATATTGGTGTCGCTGGTCACCTTGTTCAGGAGTTCTCCGGTGCGCGCCCGGTTATGGAACGAAAGCGAGAGACGCTGCAGGTGATCGAAAAGTTCGCCGCGCAGGGCGTTCACCATGGTGTAGCCGATGCGCGAAGTGAGAAAGACCTGATAGAAGGCGAAGATGCCACTCGCCAGGGCAATCACGACCAGGGCCAGGGCCAGCACGGCCAGCGCGGCGGCGCGTTCCCCCTGCAGCAGCCCCGCCAGGGGCTCGAGGTAATCCGGCACGGGCTTGCCCAGCAGCACCTGGTCGAAGATGATTTTCATCGGCCAGGGAGCAACGAGCGCCATCCCCGTCGAGCCAACGATGCAGAGCAAGGCGCGGGCAATGTCCCAGCGCGACCGCTTCAGCTGTTCAAGAACGATGTGGCGAAAGCGAGTCCTGTTGGGCCGCATCAGTACCACGCCGCAAGCCGGCTCTCGCACATATCCAGCAGTACCGGCGTCAAGTGCCGGCGTTCCTGGAATAAGGTGCTCAAGTAGATGTGGCGCACCAGCGTAAGCCGGGCGTAAGCGTCGACCGACGCGGCCTGGTCGGCGCCGGCCAGCTTCAGGTACGCATCGACCAATGGTCTTCGGAAGCCGTCGTAGGCTCTTGAATCCCCGGTCTCCCTCAAGGCCTGCTCCTCTACATGGGCCAGGAAATTGCCGGCATCCACGGCCGGATCGCCGATGCAGTAAAGGTCGAAATCGATCAGGTAAATTCGCTCCCCGGACACGATCACCTGGTCCTGGTAAAAGTCGCGGTGGATTCCCGTGGATATCGGAAGGGGTGTCAAAGAGGCGAGCCGCTCACAGGCCGCCAGCAGGCGATCGATGCGGCCGGTCCACCGCGGCTCCATCTGCGACACGGCGGGTAGCCGCTCGCGAAGAATGCGCACTTCGTCGGCCATGGTATGAGTGCGCCTGGTGGGCACCCCGCATCGGTGCACCTTGCAGGCCGCCTCCGCGACACGGGCAGCAAGGCATTCAGCGCCCTGGGAATGGAGCAGGGATCCCAGCGGATGCCCCGGTACCTTGTGTTGAAGCCAAAGGTTCAGGTCGGGAAAGCATGCCACCGCGTCGGGCACGCTGATGCCATCGGCGCTATCCTCGCCGAAACCTGCCGCCGTCAGCGCCTGCTGTCGCGCATACACGGTGTCGGGACGATGGTTTGCGCGAGCCTTTCCGATCAGGGTGAGTTCCTGCGAAGAGCCATTCCCACGGGGAATCTCAAGACAGTACTCAATGAGGCAACGCCGACCCACCTTGTGGCGAACAACTCGAATCTCCCGCAAGCTCGCCCCCCGCACGCCCGGGTCCCGGTCAAGCAGAACCGCCACGAGGCGCGGCTCCATTTCCGCCGGCCGGAGCGCTTGCACCATGTCGCCGAGGGCGGTATCCGCGGTCACGTTGAACGGATCTTCGACGCGCACCTTATCCAGGAAAGCAGTGCTCAAGGACCTTCTCCCAGACGGTTATCATCTGGTCAACCTGGTGGGCGAGGGAGAAGCGCTCCAAAGCGCGCCGCCGCGCCGCCTGTCCGAAGCGCGCGCGCAGGACTGCATCGCGAAGCAGGCGCTCCAGCGCATCGGCAACAGCGGCCGGGTCCCGCGGGGGCACCACGTAGCCGGTCTCGCCGTCCGCCACAAGGTGGGCATTGCCGCCAACATCGGTCGCCACCACGGGCACGCCCGCCGCCGCTGCTTCCATGAGACTCACCGGCATGCCCTCGGAGTCGCTGGAAAGGGCCGAGATGGACGCACGGCCGAGCCAGTCATTCACCGAATCCTGGTCCGCCGCGCCCGGCATGTCCACCAGATCCTCGAGCCCGAGTTCGCGCCGCGTCGCGAGCACCGCCTCCCGCGCCTTTCCGTCTCCCAGCAGCACGCCGCGGAAGGCCAACCCGCGCTCGCGCAGCAGCGCGAAGGCCCGCAACAGGACTCCGTGATTCTTCACCGGCTCCAGGCGCGCCACGCACACCACATGAGGCGGGTCAAGCTTGCTCTGCGCCGGCGCAAAAAATTCAGTGTCAATTCCGCAGGGAATGAGCACCATCTTGTCGCGCGGCACGCCGAAGCGCTGGTGCATGAAGTCCACGTTCGCCTGGGAAACCGTGATCACCGCGGCCGCCTCCCGGGCGCGGTCCCCGAAATCCTCGGGCGCCTTGTCGTAGATGTCGTAGCGATGGGCGGTGAAGGTGTAGGGGAGCTTGCGATGCCGGGACAGTTCCCGCGCGGCCGCCGTGGCCTGGGTGGCGAAATGGGCGTGAAGGAGCTGGGGCCGGAATCCCGCCAGCGCGGCCCTGTACTCCGCGGGATCATAGCTCACCAGGCGGTCGAGGCCGGCTTCCTTCACCACGCGATGGCGCAGCTCCTCGGCCGGCAGGCGCAGGGACAGGATGCGCAATTCCACGCCGCGGCGGCGCAGCTCCGCCATCTCGTTGGCGACGAATGTCTCCGAAACCTTCGGAAATACGCCGCAAACATAGCCAATGCGCCGGACTTTCATCCGGCCCTGCCCAGTTTCGCCGCCAGCCCGGCGGCAATGTCCACCGCGCGGCGGGCGTTGTGATCCCAGGTGTAGGCGTCGTGAATGCGGCGGGCCGCGTGTCTTCCCATCTCCCGGCGCCGTGCCGGATCGGAAAAAAGCTGGTCGCAGGCGGCGACCAATGCGTCGAGATCCCCCGGCGGATGGAGGAGCCCGCTAACCCCATGTTCGAGCACTTCCGCGATTTGACCGGCGTTCGCGGCCACCACGGGCACCCCGCAGGCCATGTACTCGAACAGCTTGAGCGGTGAAAAGTAGAACGCGTGGTTCACCGGTGGATAGGGCGCCAGGGCCACGTCAAACAGCCGTATCAGACCGGGAATCTGTTCGTGAGGTACCGCTCCGGTAAAAACCGCCCTGCCGCGCAGTCCGAGCCTACCCAGGCTTTCCTCAAGGGTCGC
Organism: Betaproteobacteria bacterium UBA6910; assembly: GCA_002451065.1. GTDB lineage: Bacteria > Pseudomonadota > Gammaproteobacteria > Burkholderiales > UBA6910 > UBA6910. Next base: position 697 of record DKBC01000086.1, on the reverse strand, counting down.
GCGCAGCGGGCCGTCCCCTACGATGATCAGGCCCGCGTCAGGATGCTTGGCACCAAGGCGCGCCAGCAGGTCCGGCAGCACCTCAACGCCGTGCCATGGCCGCAAGCCCCCGACGAAGCCGACCACCGGCCCCTCCGGAACGTTCCACCGCTCGCGCAGGGCCGGATCGGGCTCCGCTGGCGCGAACAATGTGGCGTCGATGCCGTTGGGCACCACATGGATCCGTTGCGGGTCAACCCCGCACGCGACCACGTGTTCCTTCAGGGCGGAGGAGACGGTCAACACCGCGTCGGCGCCGCTCAGCAACGCCGCCTCGGCCCGCGCGCCGAGATCCGCCAGCGAGCCCCCCCTGTAGGCTTCCTGCTCCGCCGCTATGGGGGCATTGACTTCCACCAGGAGTGGACAGCCGATTTGACGCGCGGCATGCACCGGGGCAGTGGAGAACAGCGCCGATCGGGCGTAGATGAAGTCCGGGGCATGATGGGCATAGGTGCGGATCAGGGCCGCCTCCAGGTCCCCGTCGTAAAGCATGCGGCGCAGGTCCCGCGCCAGCGAATCGCCACCACCAACCCGCTCCAGATAACCGGCGAGGGCCCGATAGGCGCGGTCGGTTTCGGGAGTCACCGGAACCGGGGCAAATTCCCCGGCCATCTCCGCCGGGCTCTCCCAGGGGGACTTGCGTCCGGCTGGCGCGGTC
>DKBC01000345.1 GCA_002451065.1 Betaproteobacteria bacterium UBA6910 | reverse complement strand
ATCCAGCGCGGCTTGTTGATGGGCCCCAACACCAGCTCGGAGCTGTCGGCATCGAATTCCCGGTCCCGGCACATGCCGTACACCTCTGAAGTGGACGGGAACACGATGCGCTTGCCCCACCTGACGCAGGATCGGACGACGGGCAGGTTGGCCTCGAAGTCCAGCTCGAACACTCGCAGCGGATCCTTGACATAGGTGCCGGGAGTGGCGATCGCCACCAGGGGCAGCACCACGTCGCACTTCTTGATGTGGTACTCGATCCACTCCCGGTTGATGGTGATGTCGCCTTCGAAAAAATTGAAGCGGCGATCCCCCATCAGGTCACCGACGCGGTCGGTGTTCATGTCCATGCCGTGCACCTCCCAGTCGGTGGTCTCCAGGATGCGCTGGGAAAGGTGGTGGCCAATGAAGCCGTTGACGCCGAGGATCAGGATTCGTTTCTTCATGTCGCTCAATCAATCGGTGGGCAAGGGGACCGCCGTGGAACCCAGGCGTCCGGCTAGGGCGGCGGCGGAGATCAAGGCTCCGTCGTACTCGAGATCGATGAGCCGGAGCAGGCCGCCGTCGCCGCACTGGGCGAAACAGGCCTCGCCATCGACAAACAGCGTGGGCCGCTCGAAGCGCCCCGCGCGCCCCGGCAGCCGCAACGAGCGCAGGACCCGGAGCCGCCTCCCTCCGACTTCGGTGAAGGCTCCCGGGTAAGGCGGCGCCACCCCCCGCACCAGGTTGTGCACTGCCTGGGCCGGGCCCCGCCAGTCGATGCGCCCGTCCTCGGGTTTGCGCCCGCCGAAATAAGAGCCCAGCGTCAGGTCCTGGGGCCTGCGCGGCGCCGTCCCGGCCACCAGGCCCGGGAGCGAGCGATACAGCACCATCTCCGCCGCCACCGTCACCTTGTCGAACACCTCCCCCGCGGTGTCGTCGGGCAGGATGGGAACGGCCTGCTGATCCACGATATCGCCAGCGTCGGGTTTTTCCACCATGTAGTGCAGCGTCGCCCCGGTTTCCGCTTCGCCCCGGATCACCGCCCAGTTCACCGGCACCCGGCCACGGTAGCGGGGTAACAGGGATCCATGCAGGTTGAGGGCGCCCCGCCCCGGCAGGGCCAGCAGGCGGGGACCCAGCATTTTCCGGTAGTAGAAGGAGAACACGAAATCCGGCTGCAGGGCCTCGACGCGCGAGACGACAGCGTCCTCATTGGGATCTACCGGCGTGATCACGGGGACTTCGTGCCTGCGAGCAAGGCCTGCCACACTGCCGAACCAGATCTTTTCCCCGGGGTCGTCCTCATGGGTAACCACCAGGGTCACGTCGACTCCGCCGCCGATCAGGACCGCCAGGCAGCGACACCCGACATTGTGGTAACCGAACACCACCGCCCGGGTCATGGGGCCGTGGCTCCATCCGTCCCTTCTCCTGGCTGCTCCAGCACCGCCTGCACCAGATAGCGCGGACGTTGGCGCACCTGCTCGTAGATCCGTCCCACGTACTCGCCGAGCAGGCCGACCCCGAACAGCAGGATGCCGATCAGGAAAAAGGCGATGGCGAACAGGGTGAACACCCCCTCCGCTTCCGGCCCGACCAGCAGCCGCCGCACAAGCAGGAACACGACGAACAGCGCCGACAGGATCGAGATCACGATGCCGGCGAACGAAAACAGCTGCAGAGGCACCACCGAAAAGCCCGTCATCAGGTCGAAGTTGAGCTGGATCAGGCGGTACAGGGAATACTTGGTCTCCCCGGCGTGACGCTCCTCGTGCTCGACCTCGATTTCCACCGGGTTCGCCGCGAAAGTGTAGGCCAGGGCAGGTATGAAGGTATTCAACTCCCGGCTGCGGTTGACGGCTTCCACGATGGTCCGGTCGTAGGCCCGCAGCATGCATCCCTGGTCGGTCATGCGGATGCGGGTGATGCGCTCCCGCACCTGGTTCATGGCCCGGGAGGCGGCGCGCCGGAACCAGGAATCCTGGCGCAGGCGGCGGATGGTGCCCACATAGTCGTGGCCCTTTTCCACTTCCGCCAGCAGGCGTCCGATCTCCTCCGGGGGATTCTGCAGATCGGCATCCAGAGTTATCAGGCACCGCCCCCGGCTCAGTTTGAAGGCCGCCAGGATGGCGTTGTGCTGGCCGAAGTTCCCATTGAGCAGGACCACCCGCGTCACGTCGGGCCGCAGCTGGAATTGCTCCCGCAGGATGGCCGCCGAGCGGTCGCGGCTGCCATCGTTCACGAAGATCACCTCATAGCTTTTGCCCAAAGCGTCCAGCGCCGGGTAGAGCCGGGCAAATAGGGCCGGGAGGCCCTGCTCCTCGTTGTAGACGGGAATGACGACGGTGAAGTCGGGGGGCGCCATGGGGACGGTATTGTAACCCAGCCCATTACGCCGCCCGCCGGGCCCCGGCGGCGATGATCTCCGCCGCCGCCTGGCAGACGCGCGCCACGTCCGAGTCGGACATGGCGGGAAAAAGCGGCAACGTGACCGTGGAGCGCCCGATGCGCTCGGCGTGGGGAAAGTCGCCGGGCCGGTAGCCCATGGCCCGGTAGACGCTGAACAGGTGCATGGCGGGGTAATGCACGCCGACCCCGATTCCCTTCCCGTGCATGGACTGGATGAACTCCCGGCGCGTGATGCGCAGGTCTTCCAGGGGCAACAGCGGCGCAAACATGTGCCAGCTGTGCCCGTCGTCGCCCTCGCTGGGGAGCTGCATCGGCGGGTCCGTCTTCAGTCCGCTGAAATACGCGCGCGCCAGGGCACGGCGCCGCCCGTTGAATTCGTCCAGACGCCGCAACTGCCCGAGCCCGACCCGGGCGCTCACGTCCGGCATGTTGTACTTGCCGCCGGCACGCACCACGTCCATCTCGCCTTCCGCATCCCGGGCAATGCCGTGGAAGCGCTCGGTCTCGATCGCCTTGGCGAGTTCCGGGTCCGCCACCGAGAGGGCGCCCCCCTCGATGGTGGTCATGTTCTTGTTGGGATGGAAGCTGAAGGAGACGATGTCGCCAAAGCCGCCGATCCTGCGGCCGTTCCAGGCCGACCCGATGGCGTGGGCCGCGTCCTCGATCACCCGCAGCCCGCGCCGGTGGGCCAGCCCGTAGAGCGCGTCCATGTCCACCGGCAGCCCCGCGAAGTGAACCGGCATCAGGGCGCGAGTGCGGGAGGTGACCGCGGCTTCGGCCTGATTGAGATCCATGTTGCGGGTGGCGAGATCCACGTCCACGAACATGGGTCGGGCTCCAACGCGGACGATGACGTTGGCGGTGGCCGCGAAACTGAGGGCCGGCAGGATCACCTCGTCGCCAGGCCCGATGCCGCAAACCCGCAGGGCCACCTCCAGCGCTCCGGTGGCCGAGGTCAGCACTCGGACCTGCCGCCCGCCACCCAGGTAGTCCGCCAGCGCCAGTTCGAACTCCTGGACTTTCGGTCCGCTGGCGAGCCACCCGGAGCGCAGCACCTCCACCACCCCCTGGATGGTCTCTTCGTCCAGGGTGGGGCGGGTAAACGGCAAATAAGGGGTCGTCACCGAATGGTCCTCCATCTCCGCGGATCACGGCTTTCGCACAATCACGTATTTCCGGTTGCCCGTGACCTTCTGCATGGCGATCCCTTCGCCGGCAAGCTCCGCGTAAACGCTCTGTTTCATGATGGCCAGCGCCCGTGCTTCGCCGTTCCACGACCGCACGAAAGCCGCCACATCAGGAAGCTGCTTCTCCGGCTCCTGCCGGAGCCCGAAATCGAACTCGTCGCGGAATTCCACCAGGGTAAGGGGTCGCGCAAGGTAAAACGGCAGCGTGTGCTCGTAGGTCCTGACGCAATAGAAGGGGACGTCGGGGGTGGCTTCCGCCGCAACCCTCCTGGCCATGGCGTAGCCGGAACTCTCCGGGGAAAAGCTCTCGTAACCCGTCATCAGCAGCAGCGCCGCTCCGAGCCCGCCGAGGGAGAACGTGAGCACCGCCCACGTTCGGTCACGCCGCGCCAAGTATAACGCGAGCAGGGTCGCGACCAGTCCCAGCAACGCCGCGGCGGTCATCCAGGAAAGATAATCCCTGAGCAAGTCCCCGGGAATATGCCTGCTGAAGCGATCCGCCTGCCCTGCCAGGAGCAGGCCCACCGCTCCCGCCAACGTCATCGGCGCCATGTGCCAGATCAGGACCCGGGCCGGCAACCGCGCCAAGCGTTCCCCCGCCAGCAGCGCCACGGCCGGAAACAGCGGCAGAATGTATGCAGGCAGCTTGGAATCAGAAAGGGAGAAGAACAGGAACACGCACGCTGCCCACACCAGCAGGAACCGGCGCGGCTCGAATCCGCGCGGGACGGCGGGTTCACGCGCCCAGGCGCGAACCAGTGCATCGCAAGCCGTCAGCGTCCACGGCATCAGACCGACCACCAACACCGGGAAGAAGAACCACCAGGGTTGTCCCCGGTGCGCCACGGTGGTGAGAAAGCGTGCGAAATGCTCATGGATAAGAAAGAATGCGGGGAACTCCGGGTTGCGGACGCTCACCACAATAAACCACGGCGCCGCGATGAGAAGGAGGATCGCGAGACCGGCCACAAGGTGCAGCCGGCGCCAGATTCCGACGTCGCGCTGGAGCAGGCTGTAGGCAACGAGCGCGATGCCGGGAAGCACGATGCCCGCCAGTCCCTTGCTCAGAACCGCCAGGGCCAGCGCGGCCCAGGTGATCCACATTCCGACGCGTTGCTCGTCGCGTCCCGCACCGTCGCGCTGGGCGGCGAGGAAACTCGCCAGCCCCAGGGTCAGGAAAAAGGTGAACCCCATGTCGAGCACCAGAAACTGGGCCACCCCCACATAGGCCAGGGTGCTCCCGAGCACC
>DKBC01000184.1 GCA_002451065.1 Betaproteobacteria bacterium UBA6910 | reverse complement strand
CTGTATTACATTGGCGGCATCATCAAGCACGCCCGGGCCTTGAATGCCATCACCAACCCGGGCACCAACTCCTACAAACGGCTGGTGCCGGGCTTTGAGGCGCCCATCAACCTGGCCTACTCGTCGCGCAACCGCTCCGCGGCGGTGCGCATCCCCCATGTCTCGAACCCCAAGGCGCGCCGCATCGAGGTGCGCTTCCCCGACCCGACCGCCAATCCCTATCTGGCGTTTACCGCCATGCTGATGGCGGGCCTCGATGGCATCCAGAACAAGATCCATCCGGGGGATCCCGTCGACAAGAACCTCTACGATCTGCCGCCGGAAGAGGCCAAGAAGGTGCCAAACGTGTGCTCCTCACTCGACATGGCCCTGGATTATCTCGACCGCGAGCGGGCTTTTCTTACCAAGGGCGGGGTGTTCTCCGACGACATGATCGACGCCTACATCGCTCTCAAGATGGAGGAGGTCCAGCGTTTTCGCATGACCACCCATCCGCTGGAGTTCGAGATGTACTACAGTTCCTGATCTCCAGGTGTTCGGAGGCGAAAAGGGCGGGCCCCGGTCCCGCCCTTTTTGTTTGCGCCCGGTTTGAAATAATTGTGCGCCTGGCATAGACTTGCATGGTAATTCTCCAGTGTTGTCAAAGGCATAAAAAGAGGGTCGTTGAATTCCAGGAAACTCTTCCACGGGCTTGTGAACGTCCGGCTGCTAGTCTTCATCTCTGTTGCATCTAATGCCGGGGTGTTTACGGCGGCGGCGGCCGATATCTGTAAGTACGTGGACGCCGAGGGCCGCGTCACGTTCTCGAACGTTCCGGTGAAGAACGCCAAGAAGTTGGAATGCATCAAGTCCCTGGCGCCGGCGCCACCCCCGAAGCAAAAAAGCAAGGGACCGGCAGATTTTCCAAAGGTGGACGCCAGCGCCCAGAAGACGCGGGACGAAGTGCGCCGCAAGATCCTCAGCGAGGAATTGGCCGCGGAGCAGGAGCGGCTCGCGCAAGCTAGGCTGGCCCTGGAGGACGGGCGGCAGAAACCCGAGGTCTATGAAAAGCAGGTGACGGTGACCGGGACCGACGGAAAGCCCCGCGTGGTGACCCAGACGTTCCGAGACGTATCCAAATACGAGGAGAAGATCCGCAATCTGGAAGCCGAAGTGGCGCGCCACGAGCGTAACGTGGAGGCGCTGAACAAGGAAATGGAGTATCTGAAATGATGATCCGCGTACTGATGACGGTTGGGCTGGCCGCGGCCTGTGGCATGGTGCTCGCCCAGGGAGCGGTCTACAAGTCCGTGGGTCCCGACGGCACAGTCACCTATTCCGACAAGCCCGATCCCAAGGCCAAGAAAATGGAGCTTCCCCCCATGACCACCGTGCCCGCCCCCAAAGCGCCGCCGCCAGACACTTCCAGCGGCGAGCGGCAGGCGCCGGAGGCGAGAAAGGCCGCCGGGGAGCGGGCGGATGCCGAAGGCCGCCTGGCGGCGGAGGAGGATAAGCTGGAAGCCGCCCGCAAGGAACTGGCCGAGCAGGAGGGGATGCGGCTGGGCCCGGAGGCAAGAAACTATCAGAAGTACCTGGATCGGGTTCAGCCTTACCGGGACGCGGTGACCCGGCAGGAGCAGGTGGTGGAGGAACTGCGCAAGCAGATGGCCCAATAGCTTCCGGCTATGGCCCGCTTCTTGCTGCTATCGGGGGGCTGCTGCGCAATTTCAGAATTCTTCCGTGATCAACGCCTCCCTGCTCGCAGGCCTGGAACAGCTCGCCAACGCGGTGCTGATCATCGACGACGCATTCCGTTTGCAGTTTGCGAATCCGGCGGCGGAAAACCTGTTCGACATCAGCCACCGCCTGAGCGTGGGCCAGCCGCTGGACTCGCTTTTCGAAGATGCCGGGCGGTTGCTGAGCGCAGTGCGCCAGGCGATGGCGGACAACGCCACCTTTGTCGAGCACGACGTGGAGCTGGCAACACCCGGTCACCCGAAGATACACCTCTCCTGCAGCGTGACGCCGATGGATCTCGACGCCGCCGCATTGCTTATCGAGTTTCAGCAGATCGACCAGCAGCTGCGCATTGCCCGCGAGGAGCGCATCCTCGACCAGACCCAGGCCAATCGCGTGCTGATCCGCAACCTGGCCCACGAGATCAAGAATCCGTTGGGCGGAATTCGCGGCGCCGCCCAGCTGCTTGCCCGGGAGCTGCCGCACAAGCATCTGCAGGAGTATACCCAGGTCATCATCAAGGAGGCGGACCGCCTGCAAGCATTGATGGACCGCCTGCTGGCGCCCAGCCGGCTGCCCCAATACGCGCAGGTCAACATTCATGAAGTGCTGGAGCGGGTGCGAAGCCTGACACTCGCCGAATATGCCGAGGGTCTTGCGGTGCGGCGTGACTACGACGTAAGCCTGCCGCCACTCACGGCCGACCGGGAAAGGCTGATCCAGGCGGTGCTGAACATTGCCCGCAATGCCGCCCAGGCCATGCACGGCAAAGGTACAATCAGCTTGCGCACACGCGTCGCGCGGCAGGTGACCCTGGCGCGGCGGCGCCACCGGCTGGCGGTGCAGGTTCAGGTGATCGACACGGGGCCCGGCGTCCCGGAAGCGATCCGCGAGCGCATCTTCTATCCGCTGGTCTCGGGGCGGGAGACCGGCCACGGCCTCGGTCTCACCCTGGCCCAGGAGTTCGTCACGCAGCACCTGGGGAGCATCGAGTTTGAAAGCTCGCCGGCGGGAACCCGCTTCACCGTCCTGCTGCCGATCGTGGCGAAGGAAGAGCTCATGGCCGCGCGCGTGGAAAGCAGCAAATGAAACCTGTCTGGATCATCGACGACGACCGCTCCATCCG
>DKBC01000334.1 GCA_002451065.1 Betaproteobacteria bacterium UBA6910 | reverse complement strand
CTGATGGGCCTGCTGGCGTTCCCGGCCATGCTCAAGGCCGGGTATGACGAGAAGCTTTCCGCGGGGGTGATCTGCGCCGGGGGCACTCTGGGCATCCTGATCCCGCCTTCCATCATGCTCATCGTGTACGGCGCCACCTCGGCGGTATCGGTGGTGAAGCTCTACGCGGCGGCGATGCTCCCGGGCTTAATGCTGGCGGGTCTCTACATGGTGTACGTGATCGGGGTTGCCGTGGTCAAGCCCAGCCTCGCGCCCAAGCTGCCCAAGGAGGAGACCGATATTCCCTGGTCCAGGGTGATGGTCATGATGGTGACCTCCTTCTTCCCGCTGGCGGTGCTGATCATGGCCGTGCTGGGCGCGATCCTCTTCGGCCTCGCCACGCCCAGTGAGGCGGCGGCGGTGGGAGCCATGGGCGCCTTGGTGCTGGCGGCGGGCTACCGGGCGCTCACCTGGACCCGGCTCAAGGAAGCAACGTTCCTCACCGCCCGGACTTCCGCCATGGTGTGCTGGCTGTTCGTGGGCTCCTGGACCTTCTCCTCGGTGTTCTCCTATCTCGGGGGGGAGGGCCTGGTGAAGGAATTCGTGCTGGCCCTGGACCTGACGCCGACCACGTTCCTGCTCCTGGCCCAGGTCATCATCTTCATCCTGGGCTGGCCCCTGGAGTGGAGCGAGATCATCATCATCTTCGTACCCATCTTCCTTCCCCTGCTGGGGCATTTCAACATCGATCCCATGTTCTTCGGGATCCTGGTGGCGCTCAACCTGCAGACCTCGTTCCTGACCCCGCCCATGGCCATGTCCGCCTATTACTTGAAGGGCATCGCGCCGCCCCACGTTCAGCTCTGGACCATCTTCAAGGGCTGCTTCCCGTTCCTGACCATGGTTTTCATATCCATGTTCCTGGTCTACGTGTTCCCGGACATCGTCACTTATCTTCCGGGCGTGTTCTACGGAAACTGAAGTCATGAGCATGAGCGGTTCCGGTACGCTGGCCTGGATGACGGCCGCCGAGGCGGTCAAGGCCATGCTCGAGGGACAGATCAGCGCCGAGGAATACGCGGAATCCTGCCTGGCGCAGATCGAGCGCGAGGAGGGGAGGGTGCAGGCTTGGGCTTATGTGGACCGGGAATTCGCTCTTTCCCGGGCGCGGGCGATAGACGAGCACCGGCGGGAAGGCAAGCCCCTGGGGCCCCTGCACGGGGTGCCGGTGGGCATCAAGGACATCATCGATACCGATGACATGCCCACCGAGGACGGGACCGTGCTGCATGCCGGCCGCCAGCCCACGGACGATGCCACGGTCGTGGCCCGGCTGCGGCAGGCCGGCGCACTGATCCTCGGAAAAACGGTGACCACCGAGATGGCCACCTATTCGCCGGGTAAGACCCGCAATCCCCGCAATCCGGATCACACGCCGGGCGGTTCCTCCAGCGGTTCCGCCGCTGCCGTGGCGGCGGGCATGGTGCCGGTCGCGCTGGGCACCCAGACCAACGGCAGCGTGATCCGGCCGGCCGCCTATTGCGGCGTCTACGGTTTCAAGCCGACGCGGGGGCTGATCTCGCGGCATGGCATTCTGCGCCAGTCCCGGGTGCTGGATCAGGTCGGCGTGTTCGCCCGCGACCTTCAGGACATCGCGCTCACGACCGAGCAGCTCATGGGGTTCGATGACAACGACCCCGCGACCCGGCCCCGACCCCGTCCGCAACTGGTGCGGGCTCTGGCGGAGGAACCGCCGTTCCCCCCCAAGCTGGCCTTCGTCAAGACACCGATGTGGGACCAGGCCGAGGCAGAAACCCAGGCAGCGTTTTCGGAGCTGGCGGATCATCTGGGCGAGAGCATGGAGGAGGTCCCCCTCGGCGCGAGTTTCCGCGGAGCCTGGGACGCGCTCAAGGTCATAATGGAGGCGGACATCGCGAGCAGCTACCGCCACGAGTACCAGCGCGGGCGGGACCAACTTTCCCGGTCGCTACGGGAGCAGATCGAGCGCGGGCAAAGGGTGTTGGCCGGGGAATACAACGACGCGGTGGACAGCATTGACGGGTATTACAACGCCCTCGACGGGATGCGCCTGGATTATGACGCCGTTGTCACGCCGGCAACCACCGGAACCGCGCCGCGCGGCCTGGAATCCACGGGCAGTCCCGTGTTCTGCTCCCTGTGGACCCTGTGCGGCATGCCGGCGCTGAGCTTACCTTTGATGGAAGGTGAGAATGGTTTGCCGCTGGGAGTCCAGTTGGTGGGATTCCGCGGCGCGGACGCTCGGCTTCTGCGCACGGCGCGCTGGATGCAGGGGCAGGTGCGGGAGCGGGCTGGGGGATGAGGGCCGGCGCTGACAGTAATGGAGGATAGGGAAAATGTTCGTTAGGATAGGGGCGGGTCTGATCGCGATGCTGCTGGCGCTTGCCTTCTACAGCATTCCCATCATAAAGCTCAGAGACATTCCGCTCATCATCGTGGTGCTGATCGGCGTGGCAATGATGTTCTACGAGTTCTGGGAAGAAATCCACAAGGGGGGCGATTAGGCGGGATCGCCTCCGCCGGCGGGGAAAGGCTCCATCGCCACACCTCCGGCTGGCCTCGGCCGCTGCCTGAGGCTTCCTGCCTTTGAGTACCTTCTTCGCGGTCCTTTTCGAAACAGGCCTGAAAGATGAAGCCCAAGATTCTCGTCACCCGCGAAGTGTTCGACGACGTCCTGGATTACCTGCGCCAGCATTTCGAAGTTACCTCCAACCAGGACGACGTCCAGCTTGACCCGGAGCGACTCGCGGGTCTCGCGGCTGACAAGGACGGGCTGATGACGGCCCTCACCGAGCGCGTGGATGAAGCGCTGCTCTCGCGCGGCCCGAAAATCAAGGCGGTTTGCAACATCGCGGTCGGCTATAACAACATCGACGTTGCCGCGTGCACCCGGCGCGGAGTTATGGTCACCAACACCCCGGGCGTACTGGACGAGAGCACCGCGGACCTTGCCTGGGCCCTGATCCTCGCGACGGCGCGCCGCGTGACCGAGGCGGAGGCCTATGTCAGGAATGGCGAGTGGAAGCGCTGGTACCTGAAGCAGATGCTGGGCGCCGACGTGCACGGCGCGACCCTCGGCATCATCGGAATGGGGCGCATCGGGCAGGCGGTTGCGCGCCGCGCGGCCGGATTCGAGATGAAGGTCATCTATCACAATCGCTCCCGCCTCGATCCCGAGACCGAGGACCGGATTGGTGCGACTTACACCAACAAGGAGCAGTTGCTCGAGCAGTCGGATTTCGTGGTGCTCCAGGTGCCCTATTCCGCGGCCACCCACCACCTGATCGGCGAGGCAGATCTGAAACGCATGAAGCCGACCGCGATCCTGGTGAATACCGCGCGGGGCGGCGTGGTGGATGACGCGGCCCTGGTGAAGGCCTTGAAGGACGGAACCATACGCGCCGCCGGCCTGGATGTGTTCGAGAACGAGCCCGCGCTCAACCCCGGCTTCCTGGACCTCAGAAACGTGGTGCTGCTTCCCCACATCGGCAGTTCCACCGAATCCACGCGCCGGGCCATGGCCATGACGGCCGCGCGCAACCTGGTTGCTGCCCTCACCGGTGGCAGCCCGCCTAACCTGGTCAATGCCGAGCTGAAGAGCGGCTAGCCGCTGGCGATTCTTCGTTTCCGTTTCCACCCTCCGCGCCCCAACTTCCCGATTCGGAACGACGTGAAACTCTACGACCGCGACATTTCCGGAAACGCCTACAAGGCCCGGCTGCTGCTTGCGCTGCTGAACCTTCCGTACGAACGGGTCAACGTGGACCTTCCCGGCGGTGAGAACCGCAAACCGGAGTTCCTGCGGCTCAATCCTCGCGGGCAGATTCCGGTTCTCGAGGACGACGGCCGGGTGTTCTGGGATTCCACGGCGATTCTCGTGTACCTGGCCCGGCGCTATGGCGGCGAGCAATGGCTCCCGACGGATCCGGCGGCAATGGCGGAAGTCATGCAGTGGCTTGCGCTGGCCCAGAACGAGATTCTCTACGGACTGGCTCGGGCCCGCGCCATCAACCTGTTCAAGCGCCCCTGGAACCTCGAGGAGGCACAAGCGGCGGGCCGGCGCGCCCTTGACGTGTTGCAGGAAAGGCTTGCCGGTCACCAATGGCTGGCGCTCGAGCGTCCCACCATCGCGGATGTGGCCTGCTTCCCCTATGCGGCCCTTGCCCCAGAGGGGGGCGTTTCCCTGCAGGACTATCCCGCGGTCAGGTCCTGGATCTCCCGCGTCCAGCAGCTGCCCGGTTACGAGGGCATGCCGGGGCTGTGAGCGGCGATCTTGCCGCGCTCGGCCTGGTCGAGGCCGTTGGCCGGATTCGCGAGGGGCGGCTCAGCGCGGAGGAGTACGCCATTGCCTGCCTGGAGCGTATCCGCCGGCTGGAGCCGGGAGTGCAGGCCTGGGCGTGTCTCGAGGCGGAACAGGCGTTGGCGGAGGCCCGTGCCCGCGACGCATTGAGAAAGCAGGCGGCGCTGCCGCTGGCGGGGCTTCCCGTGGGCGTCAAGGACATCATCCGCACCCGCAACCTGCCGACGCAAATGGGCAGCGAAGTATTTTCCGGCCACGTCGCGGGCGAGAACGCACGCATCGTGGAGCGTCTCGAGGCAGCCGGCGGATTCGTCATGGGCAAGACCGTCACCGCGGAGCTTGCCTACCTGCATCCTGGCAGGACGCGCAATCCCTGGAACCCGGGACACACGCCGGGCGGCTCCTCCAGCGGTTCCGCGGCCGCGGTCGCCGCGCGGTTTGTGCCGGCCGCCATTGGAACCCAGACCAACGGCTCGGTGATCCGCCCCGCCGCTTATTGCGGGGTGGTTGGCTACAAGCCTTCACGCTATGCGCTGTCGGTCGAGGGCATCCAGCATTTCAGCCCGACCCTGGACCAGATCGGCGTTTTTTGCCGGAGCATCGCGGATGCGGCCTGGTTCGCGGCAGCTCTCGCCTCGATTCCCGGCAGCCTGCCGCGGGAATCCAGACCTCCGACGCGCCCGCCGCGGCTGGCTTGGCTCCGGGATCTTCCCTGGGCCCGACCCGATGGGGAACAGGCAGCGGTAATGGAAGGTTGCGCGGTCACTATCCGCCGGGAGGGGGCAGAAATCCGGGAGTTGTCGCTTCCCGAGACCTTTGCCGGAGCCGACCGTCTGCTGCGCACCATCATGCTTCGCGAGGGCGCTGAAGAGCTGGGGCCGCTCCAGGCGCGGGAGCGGGCGCGGCTGTCCTCGGAGTTGAACGCGGCCCTGGACGAAGGTGCCCGTGTTACCGACACCGAGTACCGCGGGGCCTTGGCCGACCGCGACGCCCTGGCGTTTGAACTGGCGGGCCTTATCCAGGAGTCTGATGCCGTGCTGACGCCGCCCGTCCCTGGCCCCGCCCCGGCGGGGCTGGGCGGCACCGGAGACCCGAGCTTCTGCTCCCTGTGGTCCCTCGCCGGATTTCCCGCAATCACCATTCCGGTCGGCATGTCATCGGGAGGGCTTCCCCTCGGAATTCAGCTGGCGGCGCCGGCCGGGTATGACAGCCGCCTCCTGTCGGTCGCCGCCTGGTGCGAGGCGCGCCTGCCATTCAACGGACTCCCGTAATGCGATGCCCCGCCACGGGTATCCGGGGACCACTGCGGGGGGCGTTCCCAGATCGCCGGGTCCCGGATTCTTCCACCGGCTGCGCTTCGGGGGCCTGCTGCTCAGCGCAGGGCTCTGCTGAATTCCCGTCGAGGATGCCTGGATGAGTTACTTCGCCCGCCTTTTCAACCTCATGATCGAGGTGATGCTGCCCCTGTCGATCCTGGTGGCGGCGGGGGCCCTCTGGCCCCGGGTGTTCCGCGACGCGGCGGTGGACGTGATGCGGACCCAGCTCAACCGGCTGGTGCTCTACCTGTTCTACCCCTGCATCCTTTTTGCGGTCGCCGCCTCGACGCCTATTACCGGCGCGCTGCTTACCGTGCCGCTGCTGGTGGGGATCGGGTCCCTGGTTTCGGGACTGTTGCTCTACTGGATGCTTTATCGTTCCCCCCTGGGGCGAGGGCTCCAGGACACCACCCGCGCCATCCTGGTAGTGGGCGGAATGTTTGGCAACACGTTCAACATCGGCGTGCCGGTGCTGGTCTTCTTTTACGGCGCCGAGGCCATGCGCTATGCCGTGTTCAACGACATGCTCATGACCATGCCGCTGTTGTGGAGCCTAGGGGTCTGGATCTGCACCCGCCTCGGCACCCATCGCCACGATGTGGGAGGGCCGTCGGTGGTCAAGGTGATTCTCACCATGCCACCGATCTGGGCGTTCGTTATCGGATTCGTGGTCCAGCAACTGGAGCTCACCTACCAGCCCCTGGTGACGGCGACCCGGTTCATCGGCCAGGCCACGATTCCGGTGATCCTGTTCGTGCTGGGCATGACCATTCCCTGGGACAAGCTCACGCCGAGGCCGGAGATTCTCGCGGTATCGGCGGTGAAGCTGCTGGTGACGCCGCTCATCGTCTGGGGCCTCGGCATACTGCTGTTCTCGCCCATGGAGGAGGCGCAGTATGCCGCGGTGGTGGAGGCCGCGACGCCGGGCATGGTGACGGCGCTGCTGCTGGCGGACCGCTTCCGGCTTGACCATGGCGCCGCCGCACTGCTCATAGGCTGGAGCACGATCCTGTTCTGGCTGACGTTACCCCTGGCGATGGCCGTGGGGCTTATCCGGTAAGGGGGGGATCCTGGATCGCCAGCGGCGGCGCTGAGCGGCGTGGATTCATGGATTAGGACAGGAGAAAGACGGGCATGGAAAGAATCGGATTCATCGGGCTTGGCATCATGGGCAGGCCCATGGCGCTCAACCTCACGAGGAAGGGACACGGCCTCACGGTGTGGGCACGGCGCAGGGAGAGCGTGGCGCCCTTGACGGAAGCCGGGGCCCGGGTGGCGGCCTCCCCGCGGGAAGTCGCGCGGGAGGCAGACATCGTCTTCCTGATCGTTTCCGACACCCCGGACGTGGAGCAGGTGATTTTCGGCGGCGATGGTATCGCCCACGGCGCGGCTCGCGGCACGGTTGTGGTGGACATGAGCACCATATCTCCGGCGACGACCCGGGACCTGGCCGGCCAGCTTGCCCAGCGCGGCATCGAGATGCTGGACGCGCCGGTTTCCGGCGGCGAGACCGGCGCCGTGCAGGGGACGCTCTCGATCATGGTCGGCGGCAAGCCCGAGGTGTTCGAGCGCGTGAAACCTTTTTTCCAGTGCATGGGCAAGAACATCGTGCACGTCGGACCCGCTGGCGCGGGCCAGGTGGCCAAGGCCTGCAACCAGATTCTCGCCGCCGTCAACATCGAAGGCGTGGCGGAGGCACTCAATTTCGCCATCCGGGCGGGCGCCGACCCGCGCAAGGTGCGGGAAGCGCTCCTGGGAGGATTCGCCTACAGCAAGGCCCTTGAGGTTCACGGCCAGCGCATGCTGGACGGGGATTTCAAGCCCGGTTTCAAGATCCGCCTGTTCCAGAAGGATCTCGGCATCGTGCTCGACAGCGCCCACCAGATGGGCCTCGCGCTGCCTGCGGCGGCGATGGTCGCCCAGCACTTCAATGCCCAGATGGGGGCCGGGGAAGGGGACTTGGACGGCAACTCCTTGTTTCGCGTCATTGATCGCATCAGTGCGGCCAAGGAGTTATAGACATGCAACCCCGAATCGGCTTTGTCGGGCTGGGCGTGATGGGCCGGCCCATGGCCCAGAACCTGCTCAAGGCGGGGTACACACTCGCCGTCTATGCGCGGCGCCTGGAGACGGCGCAGGTGCTGGCGGCGGGAGGGGCGTCGTTGACGGGATCTCCCAGGGAAGTGGCACGGGCGAGCGACATCGTTTTCACCATGGTGACCAACACGCCGGATGTGGAGCAGGTGGTGCTGGGCGACGACGGCCTGATCCATGGCCTCGCGCCGGGCTCGGTGGTGGTGGACTGCAGCACTATCGCTCCCGGCGCGACGCGGCGTATGGCCGAGATCCTGCGCGCCAGAGGCATCGAGATGCTGGACGCGCCGGTGTCTGGCGGAGAGGCGGGCGCGGTTCAGGGCACGCTTTCCGTCATGGTGGGCGGCAGGCCCGAGGTCTATGCGCGGGTTAGGCCCGTGCTCGAGCGCATGGGGAAGACCGTGGTGCACGTGGGCGAAAACGGGGCAGGGCAGGTGGCGAAGGCGGTGAATCAACTGATCCTCGTCACCACGCTGGAGGCCTGCGCCGAAGGGTTGGCGCTTGCCCGCCGCTGCGGCGTCGACGCGGGCAAGGTACGCGAAGCCCTGATGGGCGGCTTTGCCGCAAGCCGGGTGCTGGACGTCATGGGTCGGCGCATGGTTGAGGAAGACTACGACCCGGGCGTCGAAGCGCGCTGGCACTGGAAGGACATGCACATCGTCATGGGACTTGCGGCGGAAGTGGGGCTCGCGATCCCCGCGGCGAGCGTCGCGGCGCAGAATTACAACGCCTTGATGAGCGGCGGCGGCGCGAAGCGCGACACGTCCCTGCTGGTGAAGCTGATCGAACGAGCGGGAGGAGCCGCTTAGGACCCATTGCGATTCGCAATGGCTGGAATATCGAACCTTCATTGGCCCCCGGGCGCGATGTCCATGACAATACGCTACATGACTGGAAGGCGCGGCGCGGCCGGTTGACCGGAAGCGGCGGGTCCGAAGGGGAGTAGCTTACGCGGTTGGGCCGTCATTACGGGATGTTCCCCGGTCCAGCCGGCAGCGGAGCCGACTACGGGTGCTCCAAGGCTGCGAGCGAGACCTTTGCCAGAAATGGCGAGGGTCTTTTTTTTTGACTCACGAAAGGAGATGGCAACATGAATCGTTACCCCCACAACAGTCCGGAGGCCGTGTCTCAGGTGCTGGCCATGATTATGGTGACCGACGGCAAGCTGCACCCGCGCGAGATCGAGGTCCTGGACCACCTCCGCATCTACGAAATCATCGGTATTTCCCGGCTCGGTTTCATGAAGGTAGTGCACGACTACTGCGGCGACCTTCTTGCGCGCCCTGCCAGCAACGGGCGAATCAAGCTGGTGGACAAGGCGCGTATCGACGACGTGATCGGCTTGGTGAACGATCGTCAGCTGCGGGTCCTGACCTGCGGCATGCTGCTCAATGTCATAAACGCTGACGATCACCTGAGCGACCCCGAGGTGGCGGTGTTGCGCTACATCCTTGAGCGCTGGGAGTTCTCCCTGGAGTCCCTCGAGGGCGAGCTGCTGAATAAAGGGAGCAGCGAAAGGGCCGTGGCATGAGTTAGGAACTCGCGTCCTTAAAGCCAGGGCGCCGGCGGCAGGGAGCTGGAAACGGCGAAACCGGCCAGGAAGGCGCTGCGTTCCGCGGGTGCCGGGGAAGGGAAAGGCAGGTTCGTCCCGCTGGCCCCACAGAAGCAGTCAAGCCCGAGCACCTTCAGCGCTGGTTGCTGAGCGAGATCATTTCCGGGGACTGACGGGTAGCTCGGGACGACAATTGGAAACCATCGGAACCTGGTGGATGTGGGCGGGGTTCGCCGGCTTCGTGTCCGCGGCCCTGGCCCTCGACCTGCGGCTGGTGGGCAACGCCGCCGGGCGCGTCTCTGTTGGCGCCGCGCTTAAGTGGTCTGCGCTATGGGTCATGCTCGCACTCGCGTTCTGCGGCATGCTATGGGGGTACCTGGACGCGGAGCTTGGCCGGCAGATGGCGAACCTGAAAGCCACCGAATTCCTCACCGGCTACGTCATCGAGAAGTCCCTGGCGGTGGACAACATATTCGTGTTCCTCATGTTGTTCAGCTATTTCGCGGTGCCGCCGGAATTCCAGCGCCGGGTCCTTGTTTTCGGCGTGATCGGCGCCCTGGTGCTGCGCGCCATCATGATCCTGGTGGGCGCTTGGCTGATTGCGCATTTTCATTGGATCCTCTATCTCTTCGGGTTTTTCCTGTTGGTCACCGGGATCAAGATGCTGTGGTTCGCCGGCCAGAAGCCGGATCTGGAGGCGAATCCCGCCCTGCGCTGGATGCGATCCCAGCTGCGGGTTACGTCCGAATTTCATGGCGAGCGATTTCTTGTGAACCAAAACGGTTTGCGCTGGGCAACGCCGCTGTTCGTGGTGATGGTCATGATCGGGGTCACTGACTTGGTGTTCGCCGTGGACAGCATCCCGGCCATCTTCGCCATCACTTCGGACCCGTTTATCGTGCTCACTTCCAACATCTTTGCCGTCCTCGGGCTGAGAGCCATGTATTTCCTGCTGGCGGAGATGGCGGATCGCTTTCACTTGCTCTCATACGGATTGGCCCTGGTGCTGATGTTCATCGGCGTAAAGATGCTGGCGGTGGATTTCATCAAGATCCCGGTCTTCTGGTCCCTCGGGGTGGTGGTCATCCTGCTGACGGGGTCCATCTTTATCAGCCTGCTACGCCGTCCCGATCCCCGGCCCACTCGCGTCGGCGCCTGACGGCGCTCGGGTCGGACCCCAGGTCTGAGGCCACGTGCCTCGGGTTTCCCCTCACCCCATGGGTCCCCGGACACCCTCCGGGCGAAATCCCCCACCCGCGCCGATCTGTGGCAGGAATCTTTTCTTTGAGACAAATGTCACAAACATTGTTACCATGACTTTGAAGCCGAGGGGTAACGGGGAACGGCTTCTACGGGGGGATAACAAGAATGGGAGTGATGAGGCCATGGCGCCCAATCAAACTCCGGTAGTGGGGCTGGTTGGAGACTTCGTTTCTCTTGCCGCAGCCCGGTTGGGGCCCGACGGGCGTCTGATTGAGGCCAACCCGGCGTTTCTTACGTTGGTTGGCGGCCATGCGGTGCTGGGAACAGGCATTTCCGGGCTGTTCCGGCGCCCCACTTTCCAGCAACTCCTCAATTCTGTTTTTTCTACCGAAATCTCATCCTATACGGGACCCCTGCATTTTGCGGTCGGCGCCGGGGAGATTACGGCACCGGCGAGCGCCGTTCTGCGCGATGGCGACGGCCTGCTGATCCTCGCGGAAGTCGCCGACTGGTTAAGACTGATTGAAGAGGTCAGCGGTCTGCGGGCTGCGTTGGCTGGCAAGGAGAACGAGCTCGCTCGGGCGCGCCAGGAGATCGAGCGCCAGGCCGGAAACATCGAGGCTAATCTCGGCACCGACGCGCTGACCGGGCTCGCGAACCGCCGCAGGCTGCTGGAGCGCCTGGACATGGAGGTGGCCCGGACTCGCCGCTATCGCGTCCCGCTCAGCCTGGCCATGGCAGAGATTGACGGACTTGCACCCAAAGCGGCATCCGCGGGTGATGGCAATCGCGATGCGGTCCTGCAAACCTTCGCGAGGTTGCTGCGGGTGGGATGCCGCCTATGTGATCTTGCTGCGAGGTACGGGGACAACCGTTTCCTGATTGTCTTGCCCCATGCCCGGCTCGCGGGTGCGGCCGTGTTCGCGCGGCGGATCGCGGCCCGTTTCGCTGTCCAGGACATCGCGCCCGCGAGTGGTCGCTTCACCGCAAGTTTCGGAGTGGCGGAATATCAAGAGAACGATACCCCGGGGGATCTGATTCAGCGCGCCGAGAGCGCGCTGCGCCGAGACCAGGAGGCGGGATCCCCAGCGGCTGGTGCCGAGGAGTGAGGGGCCACGAGTTTCTGCCCTTGGCGGAGTATGTTAAATTCATATGCAGGACCAAGCGGCGAGAGGGCCCGCTTGAACAACTAAGACAGGCTGGGTCGCGCGAGATTCATGGACGCAGGAGCGGAATGATCAGTCGGTTTATGAAATTGGGGGACGGGGAGCCCATGCTGGGGCTGCTGATGGAGTTTTCCTCCGTCGCGGCGGCGCGGGTCTCCCGGGAAGGTGCCCTGCTCGAGGCCAATGCGGCCTTTCACGCCCTGACCGGCGGGACCACCGGGGCAAGTGTTGCCCCGTATTTCATTCAGCCCGCCTTCGACGAGCTGATTGCGGGTTCGGCGGCGCAAGGCGACCCCGTTCACGACGGCTTACTCAGGATTGGCCGGGAGTTGGGGCAGGTCCGCTCGTTGCGGGGAGCAGTGTACGGCGTCGCTGGGGGCATCGTGGTGCTCGCCGAGATGGCCGAGATGGGCGACCTTACCGCCTCTGTTTCCCGGTTGCGAACTGAACTGGCGGGCAAGGACGAGACCATCGCCAGGCTCCGTGGCGAGATCGAGGATCAGAAAAAGGCGCTCGACGCGCTGATGGTCAATGATTCCCTGACCGGCCTGCCTAGCCGCCGCAAGCTGGAAGAAACGCTGGACGTGGAAGTCGAGCGGGCGCGCCGTTACCGCACGCCCTTGAGCCTCGTGATGTCGGATATAGACAATGTAGAGGAATTGAACCAGATATATGGCCGCGAGTCGGGAGACCGGGTCCTGCGACGGTTCGGGCAGTTGCTCGCGAGCAGCGTGAGGCGGGCGGACCTGCCGGCGCGCTACGAGGGAGGCACGTTCATTACCTTGCTCCCTCATTCGGGCGTCTCCGGAGGCGTGGCCTTCGCCGAGCGGCTCCGCACCCAGTTCAGCGTCGACCTGATTCCCTCCGTCGAGCGCCCCGTCACCGCAAGCTTCGGCGTCACCGAGTACCGCGACGTGGACACCTCCAACGTGCTGTTGGAACGCGCGGCAGCCGCGTTGCTGCAGGCCAAGAATTCCGGGCGCAATCGCGTCTCTACCACCGACTGACTCCGGCTGGGTTAGGTTTGCGCGAGGAGCCCGGGCAGCATGCTGGCTGCCGGCCCCCGCAGCGAAAATTCGCAGAGCGGGGAGAGCGGTGTCTCCACAGGATTTATTTCCACCAGGCAGGCATCGTGCTTTAAGGCTTCCACCGGCAGCGAGGCCGCCGGGTGCACCAGGGCCGAGGTTCCCACGCACAGGAAAACCTCGCAGCGGCGGCTTGCCTCGAACGCTGCGGCGAGTTCGGCTTGGGGAAGATATTCGCCGAACCAGACCACATCGGGGCGAACCCGGCCGCCGCAGCGAGGACAGCGGGGCGGCGCCTCACCCTCCGCTGCCCGGTCGTCCACGGGGCCATTGTCCTCGAAGCATTTGTTGCGGCGGATATTGCCGTGGAGTTCCAGCACCTTGCGGCTGCCCGCCTTCCGATGCAGGTCGTCCACGTTCTGGGTGATGAGGGTGAAGTCGGCAAACCGGTCCTCCAGCCGGGCCAGCGCCTCGTGTCCCGCGTTGGGGCGGGCTTTTTCTATGAGCCCGCGCCGCCATTGGTACCAGTCCCAGACCAGCTTTGGGTTGCGCCGGAACGCTTCCCGGGTGGCCAGGTCTTCGGGGCGGAAGCGGGCCCACAATCCGGTCATGGCATCCCGGAAGGTGGGTACTCCCGATTCGGCGGAGATGCCGGCGCCGGTGAGCACCGCCACGCTGCGGGCTTTGCGCAATCGCATCAGAAGGGCGATCGGGACCTGGGACATGGCGCGCGGTTCAGGAGCGATCAAGCCGCTATTGTAGAATATG
Organism: Betaproteobacteria bacterium UBA6910; assembly: GCA_002451065.1. Classification (GTDB taxonomy): domain Bacteria; phylum Pseudomonadota; class Gammaproteobacteria; order Burkholderiales; family UBA6910; genus UBA6910. The sequence goes on along the minus strand of DKBC01000334.1, from coordinate 1,261 downwards.
CGGCCCCATGAGCCGCTTTTCCGGCGCCGAGCGCGAGCGGCGCCTCGCCAACCTTCCGCGACCTGCCTACCCCGAGGACCTTCCGGTTGTAGCCCGGCGGCGGGACATTGCCGATGCCGTCTCGGCGCACCCGGTGGTGATCGTCTGCGGCGAAACCGGGTCGGGCAAGACCACCCAGCTTCCCAAGATCTGCCTCGAGCTGAAGCGCGGCACGGCGGGTTTCATTGGCCACACTCAGCCCCGGCGGATTGCCGCGCGGACGGTAGCCTCCCGCATCGCTTCCGAGCTCAAGTCGCCGCTGGGCCATGCCGTGGGCTACAAGGTCCGTTTTTCCGACAAGCTGTCCCGGGACACCTACATCAAGCTCATGACTGACGGCATCCTGCTCGCGGAAACCCAGCGCGACCAGGACCTGCGCGCCTACGACACGCTGATCATCGACGAAGCCCATGAACGCAGCCTCAACATCGATTTTCTGCTGGGCTACCTGAAGCGGCTGCTCCCGCGGCGGCCGGATCTCAAGGTGATCGTCACCTCCGCCACCATCGACGCCGAGCGCTTTTCCCGGCACTTCGGCGGCGCGCCGGTGATCGAGGTTTCGGGGCGCACGTACCCGGTGGAGGTGCGCTACCGCTCCCTGGACTCCAAGGACGAGGACCAGCAGGAGCAGGACATGGAGCAGGCGATCGTGGACGCGGTGGACGAGGTGACCCGGGGGCGCGCTCCCGGCGACGTCCTGGTCTTCCTTCCGGGGGAGAGGGAGATCCGGGATACCGCCGAGCGGCTGCGCAAACACCATCCGCCCGGCGCCGAGATACTGCCGCTGTTTGCGCGGCTCTCGTTCGAGGAGCAGGAGCGGGTGTTCAAGCCCGCCGGGTCGCGGCGCATCGTGCTCGCCACCAATGTCGCCGAAACGTCCCTCACCGTGCCGGGCATCCGCTACGTGGTGGATTCCGGCCTCGCCCGCGTGAACCGCTACAGCTACCGCAACAAGGTCGAGCAGCTGCAGGTGGAGAAGATCTCCCGCGCGTCGGCCCGGCAGCGGGCAGGGCGCTGCGGGCGCATCGGCCCCGGCGTGTGCGTGAGGCTCTACTCCGAGGAGGATTTCCAGGCGCGCGCCGAATTCACCGACCCGGAGATCCTGCGCTCGTCCCTGGCTGCCGTGATCCTGCGCATGAAGGCCCTGCGCATCGGCGACGTGGAGAGCTTCCCGTTCCTCGATGGCCCCGCGCCCAAGGCCATCGCCGACGGCTACCAGCTG
>DKBC01000008.1 GCA_002451065.1 Betaproteobacteria bacterium UBA6910 | reverse complement strand
ATCCAGCGCGGCAACAACCGCTCGCTGTGCTTTTTCGCCGAGGAGGATTATCGCTTCTACCTCGATCACCTGGGGGCGCTTGGATTAAAGGGGCCAAGCTCGAGTTATTTGCATCTGGTTGGCGGTTGCACCGGTCGCGTTGGAAGCCGCAGTCATCCGACCCCGCGCGCCATGAGCGAAGCTGTTGAATCCGTGGGAGACGACCGCCTCGTTCGGGTCGTGACCATAGACCCGCGCGCACTCGCCGCTGACCGAAAGCAGCCGGTTGCGGGTGGCGCTGCGCCCGGCTGCCCCCGCCCGAGGCGGAGCGTCACCTCACCAGGAGGGCGATCACCAGAAGCACCAGGGCAAGGCCTTGGAACGCCACTCGCATCAACATGAATTGCGTGCCGTGGGACTGGTCGTACTCCCCGCCCTTGGCCATCGAGCGAACGCCCAGCCCGAGGGAGACCACGGTCGCCAATAAGGCAAGCACGATGAGCAGCGTGAGGATATCCATGACGCCTCCCTCCTTCTGCGCGGGGCCGGTGGCCCGCTTCCTTTGCAGCCGATATGCGAACACGTTGGCGCCGGCGTTGTCAACGGCCGGCGGAACGGCGCGGAGCGGGTTACCGGCCCACCCGGAAAGGGCTGGGCCTGCGTGAGGCCGAATGGTTCGGACTACAGGCGCGCAGCGTTGAACGTATTGCACCGGCCAGGATCGCCGGACTTCGCCCCGATCAGGAACCAGCGCATGCGCTGTTCCGAGGATCCGTGGGTAAAGGACTCGGGTACCACATAGCCCCGGGCCTGTTTCTGCAAGCGGTCATCCCCGACCCCCGCCGCCGCGCCGAGGGCTTCTTCAATGTCGCCTTGTTCCAGGATCTGGCGCTGATTCTCGGCGCGGTTGGCCCATACACCGGCAAGGCAGTCGGCCTGCAGTTCGACGCGCACCTGGATCGCGTTGGCTTCGCCATCGCTGCTGCGGGCCTTGGCGGAATGGCTCTTCTCCAGGACGCCCATCAGGTTCTGGACGTGGTGGCCCACTTCATGGGCGATCACGTAGGCTTGGGCAAAGTCGCCCGGAGCGCCATGTCGTGTGTGCAGGTCGTTGAAGAAGGACAGGTCGAGGTAGAGTTTCTGGTCGCTGGGACAGTAAAACGGCCCCATCGCGGCCTGGGCGAAGCCGCAGGCCGATTGCACCGCGCCGGTGAACAGCACCATCTTGGGCAGTTGATACCGGCTGCCGGACTTGCGGAAGATTTCGCTCCAGACATCCTCGGTGTCGGCCAGGACCACCGACGAAAACTCGGCCAGGCGGTTTTCCTCGGGGCTGCGGGAAGCGGGATCCGCCTGTTGCATTTGGGAAGTGGATGGACCAACCGCAAGCTGGTTCAGCACCACCCCGGGGTCGATCCCCAGAAACATGGCGATGACGGCGATGGCAATGGTGCCCAGACCGCCGACGGCAATGCCCTTGCCGCCGACCCGCAGGCCGCGGCGGTCCTCCACGTTTTCGCTGCGACGTCCACTTTCCCAACGCACGACTATCTCCTCCGAGGCCAGGTAATGTATAGGAATATCGGGAGCGGCACTATCGGGGGCGGCACCGATGACCGACGGCGCGCCCGCTTCCGGGCTCGCGAACGGCTTTCTCCTCCGGGCGCGGGTCTCCGGTCACAGTCGCGTCCTCCCCGGGACCATCCAGCGCCGGGCCGGGCAGGGTGGTGTCGCCAGGGGTCCCCGGCGCCCGGCGGGAGGTGATCCTGGGGGCGGGTCGTCCGGGCCGCCTGGTCCAACCTCGCGCGGGCTCATTCGGGCGGAGACGCATGGGACGGCGGTCGCAAGACGGGCACTCGAAGTTCGAACCGGCTGCCGCGTCCCGGGGTGCTGGTCACGGCCGCCCGCCCGCCGTGCTTCTCCGCCACGGTTCTGACCAGCGCCAGCCCCAGCCCGGAACCCTCGCTCGGCGGTTGCGCGGGAGTCCGGAATCGCCGATGACGCTCGAAAACCTGGGGCAGATCCTCGGGCGCGATGCCGTAGCCCTCGTCGGTTACCGAGACGTTCCAGTCGTCTCCGTCACGGGCCAGGGCAAGACGAACCGAGGTGCCGGCCGGGCTGTACTTGACCGCGTTGCCGAGCAGGTTNNCCCGCCAGGTCCACCTCGGTGAAGTGGCGCGGGTCCTTGGCCTCGGCCCGGGACAGCTCGACCAGGTTGCCCGCCAGGGCAAGCGTGCGTTGGGCGAATGCCTCGATGCGGGTCAGGGTGGTGGGGTCGGCGGAACCGCCGCCCTGGGCCTGCACCAGCGCGAGGATCGAGGCCTGGGGCGAGCGCAGATCGTGGGATACATAGCCCAGGAGCTCGTCGCGCTTGCGCTGGGCGCCCTTGAGCGCCGAGATGTCCACCATGCTGAGGATGGATCCCACCGTGCCGCCGCCCGCGGCGCGCAGGGGAGCGCGGCTCAGCAGCAGTTCCCGGCCCGTCGGGTGAACGGCTTCCCAGTGATCCGCGTCGGAAGGCGTCTCCACCGGAGCGAGGCTCGCGAGCAATTGTTCCAGCGGCTTGCCGACCAGGGCGCCGGCATCTTCGGCGCACAAGTATTGGGCAGCCCGCGGGTTCGCCAACACGACCCGGCCCTCGGCGTCAGCCACCAGGGCCGCCTCGGGGAGCCCGTCCAGGGTGTCGGAGAGCAGGCGGCGCAGGTCCCGCAGCTGCTCGGTCGCGACCCGCACCGCCTCCATGCGCTGCTCCAGGGGATCGGCGGCAAAGCCAGGCACCGGCACCGGCGAGAGCAGCCCCGGTTCGAGCCGGAGCCGGTTGAGCTCGCCATCCAGGTGGCGCTGGGCCGCTTCCAGCCGGCGCCAGCTCCACAGGGGATAGGCTGCCAACATGCAAAGCGCCGAGGACGCGGGCGGGAACCACAGTCTTCCCCAGTGGAGCAGGCCCACCACCGTCGCGACCAGCAGCGCCAGCGCGGCTGCCGTCAGGAGCAGGCCCCTTCGGGCGCTGAGGCCCAGGTAGCCGACCATCACCACCAGGACCGGAAGCGGCGCGAGCCAGGCCCGGGCCGCCTCCGGCAAAGGAGCGAGCGTCGTGCCTGTGCGCAGGGCGCTGAGCAGGTTGGCTGACACTTCCACTCCCGACATGGGGATGCCCTGGCCGGATACGGGCGTGGGGTAAACATCCCCGAGTCCCGCCGCGGTGGCGCCAATCAGTACGATGCGGTCGCGGAAGAAACCCTGGGGCAACTTCTCGCCCAGGGCCTCGGCGTAGGACACCTGGCGGAAGGTTCCCGGCGGGCCGGAAAAGGGAAAATGCACCCAGTGGTCCCGCATCCAGTCGGAGGACGGGCCGGCATTCGGATTGCGCAAGCCCGGCAGCACTGCCGGCGCCTCCCCGGCCACCTGCAGCAGCGCCAGGGCGAAGTGCGGATGGCGGGCACTGCCGTGGCCCTCCCGCAGGAATGCGCTGCGGGCAATGCCGTCCCGGTCAAGCTCGAGATGGATGTGCCCGACGGAGGCGGCCGACGCCGCAAATCCGGGCAGCGGCCGGGTTTCCACGGGCGCGCTCTCCCGGTCGTGCTCCATCAGCACCGGCAGCACGGCGCGTCCGTTGCGCCGGAGGGCCTCGGCCAGAGCGGTGTCCGCGTTGCCGCCCCGGAGGTCCGGCTCTGCCAGGATAAGATCCAGCCCCACCGCCCGGGCCCCGTCGCGGGTGAGCCGATCAAGCAGCGCGGCATGAACCTCCCGGGCCCAGGGCCAGCGGCCGAGGGTCGCCAGGCTGGTTTCGTCGATCGCCACGATCACCACGTCGTCCGGCGGCAGCGGGCGGGCCGAGGACAGGGCGGCATCGTAAAGCGCGAGATCCAGCCGCCACAGCCATTGCTGCTGGGCCGAAACGGCCGCGGCGGTGGTCAGCAGCAAAGTCAGCGCCGCCCATTCGGGCAGCAGCCGCAGCCAGGGGCGGGCCGGAGGCGTCACAGCAGGGGAAAGATCAGCAGCAGGAGGAGCCACCAGGGCTGCGCGGGGGGCGCGGGAACCTCGAATCGCTGGGGCGAGGTGAACGGCCCCACGTATCCGTCGGGATCCGTGGCCCGGACCCGCATGTAATAGCTGCCGGGATCCGGCCGGTCCAGCGTGACACGGGGCTCGGCCAGCTCCCGCTCCGCGAGAAGGCGCGAGAACTGCGGGTCGTGGGCGAGCTGAAACAGGAACCTCTGGGCGGGCTCGGCGGGCCAGGAAAAGCGCAGCTGCGTTTCGTCCAGGTCCGGGGGATCCGGATTGGGCGGTAGTGGCTTGAGGGTGAACCCTTGAGGGTCTCCGAACGGGCCCCGGTCGCCGTCGGCGCGGGCGCTCGCCAGGCGCCACCAGTAGCGTCCCGGCTCCAGCCCTTCCAGGGAGTGGGCGAGTCCGGGAAGGCGGTCCTGGTCTCGGATCACGGAGGCGAAATCGGCGTCCCGTGCCACTTGAATGCGGTAGCGGTTGGCCCCCTCCGGCTGCGACCAGCGAAATTCCACCGCGCCCACTGTCAGCTTGGCATCCGGTGCCGGAGCCGCAGGGAAAGGCGGCTCGGGGCGGGCCTTGAGGCGGAAACGGTGATAGGCGTCCAGACCCTCAAGTCCGGCAGAATCCACGCCCCGCACCCGCAGCCAATACTCTCCGTCCGGGATTCCCGACAGCCGCAGGTCGGCGGAGCGGGCGAAGCCCTCGGCGAACACGTTCTGGAAGCCGCGGTCGCTCGCCACCTGCGCGCGCCACGCCTCGACTCCCGGCGGAAGCGGAATCTCGAAGCGCACCAGCGGGCGCTCCTGCAGGGCGGGAAGGGCGCGGAGATCGGGTGCGGGAAGCAGGCGGCGAGGTTCGGCGGGCGGCGCCGTGCCGCGCACCCGGGTGCCGAATCCCGCGTCGACCCGCACGTGCCGGGCGCTGGCCAGCCCTTCCACATCCACGGTTCCCGAAAGGACTTCGCTGCGCGCGGTTTCCTCCTCCGCGCCAACCCGAAATTCCGTGCCCCTCACGCCCGCCACGGCCACCTTGGAGCGGATCTCGAAACGCCCGTTTTGGCCCCGGCGCGGCGCGACCCGGGTTTCGACCCGGCCCTGCTCCAGTTTGAGGGAGGTATCGCGCAGGTCCGTGTCGCCGTAGCGGCGAAGCGTCTCCAGGCGCAGCGTGCTTCCGGCCTGCAGGGTGAGTTCGCTGCCGTCCGGCAGGCCGAGGGTCGCGTAGCCATCGTCTCCGGTCGTCACCAGGCTGCCCTCGGGGAGCAGGGCGCCGGTATTGATCGGCGTGCCCTGGCTTTCGGCGCGGCCCTGCACCGTAAGGACCCGGGCAGATTCGGGGTCGCGCCTTATCCAGGACATGGGGATGCGGATCTTGCTACCCACCGGGATCCGGCGCGGGTTCTGAATCCTGTTCAGGCGCTGGACGCGTGGCCAGTCCGTGGGACGGATCAGCAGGCGTCCGGCGATGCCGATAAGCGTGTCGCCGGATTCTGCGCGGTACACGAACTGTTCCTCGGCCGCCGCCGGCAACGTGATCATGAGCAGGAAGATGGCGAGCAGGACTGGCCGCATGTTGCTTACGTCGAGGGGGTCGGGGGAGTCTTGCCGGCGGCGGGTTCTGCGACCGCCTCCAGGCGGTACCCATAGCTGTACACCGGCGCCAGGCGGTAGCCGTTCTCCGGGCGCAGCTGCAGCTTGGTGCGCACGCGGCTCACGTGGGTGTCGAGGGTCCGGGAGGACAATTCCTCGCCGCGTCCCCACACCGCCTCCAACAGGTGGCCCCGCGACACCACGCGCCCCAGGTTGCGAAACAGGAACTGGGCCACCGCGAACTCCTTCTGCGTCAGCGCGATTTCGCTCCCCTTCAGGGTCAGCCGGTGGCTCGCGGTTTCGAGCCGGTAGGGCGGGAATTCGAGCACCGCGTTGTCGGCCGCCGGCCAGGCGCGGCGCAGCAGCGCGCTGACCCGGGCCAGCAGCTCCCCCCGCCGCACGGGTTTCGAAAGGTAATCGTCGGCGCCCTGGCCCAGGGCCTCGATGATGTCCTCCTCGGCGTCCCGGTAGGTGACGAACAGCACCGGCAGTCCGGGCGGCAGCGCGCGCCGGATCCAGCGCAGCACGTGCATGCCGCTCAGGTCGGGAACCTCCCAGTCCAGGATCACGAGATCGAAGCTCTCGCGGCCGGCGTCCTTGAGCAATGTCTTGCCCGCCGGATAGACATGGCAATCGTGGCCTGCGGCCTTGAGCCAACCGGCCAGGGCTTCCGCCTGCGCGGCGTCGTCTTCGAGAATGGCGAGTCGCATGCCGGCCCAATATTACCCGCAAATCGGCCGCAAGTTGATGCCGTATAGGTATTTAACAACGTTTAACATTCGGGCCGCGCATTCTTGACAATCCGGTCTGGGTCGAGGCGCTACGATGGCCCCGTGAACAAATGCGATTCGCGAGATTGGCGTGAGGCGAGAGGCTGACTTGATTACGGGCTGGGGCTCATCGGCTGCGGAAGCGGCGGACTACGGAATGTGGTTCGGGGTGGTGTTCGCCGACGCCGACGGGCGGGTGTGTCACCTCAACCCGGTGGCGGAATCCCTAACCGGCTGGAACCTGGAGCAGGCGCGCGGCCAGTCCCTGCAGCGGGTGTTTCCCGTGATCGACCGGCGCACCGGAGAGCCCCTGGAGGACCCGGTGAGCCGGCTGCGGCGGGAAGGGGGGTTCGACTTCCCCGTGGGGAACGCGCTGCTCACGACCCGGGACGGCGGAGCCCTGAGCATCGAAGGAACCTGCGCGCGGTTGCCGTCGGGATACGCGCTGGCGTTCCGGGACCACGGGCGAGCCCAGCGTCTGGCTCACGAACGCTCCTACGAGGCTTGCCATGACCCGGTGACGGGACTGGTGAACCGGGCCGAGTTTCTGCGCCGCGCGGAGGATTTGCTGGCCGAAACCTGGCTGGATGGCACGGCGCACGCCATGGTGTATTTGGACTTGGACCAGTTCAAGGTCGTTAACGACACCTGCGGGCACGATGCCGGAGACGAATTGCTGCGGCAGGTCTCGACCCTGCTGTTGCCGGAGCTGCGGGATGCCGACCTCCTGGCGCGCCTCGGCGGCGATGAATTCGGCCTGCTGCTCCGGGGTTGCACGTTGACGGACGCGGAGCGCCTGGCGGCTCGGCTGATCGCCTGCGTACGCCGGCACCGCTTTACCTGGCACGATTCCGTGTTTGTGATCAGCGCCAGCGCCGGCGTGGCGCCGTTCGAGCGCGACGCCGAGGGCGCGCCCAGCGTGCTGGCCGGCGCCGATACGGCGTGCTTCACGGCCAAGGAGCGGGGACGGGGGCGGGTGCAGGTGTATCACCACGAGGACAGTGATCTGGCCCGGCACTGGCATGAGATGCGCTGGGTGTCGCGCATCGCCAAGGCCCTTGGCGAGGAGCGCTTCCGCCTCCATTTCCAGCGCATCGCGCCGATCCGCGCCGGAGAAGGGGAGGAACACCTGGAGGCCCTGATCTATCTTTGCGAGGAGGACGGAACTCGGATCGAGCCGGCCGCGTTCATACCCGCGGCCGAGCGCTACAACCTCATGCCCGCGGTGGATTCGTGGGTCGTGAGCCACGCCCTCCACCTGCTCAGCCAGCAGCCGGGCGGCGCGGATGCACCCGTGCTGTGCATCAACCTTTCCGCCAGCACCTTGTGCGACGAGGGATTCCCGGACCACGTGCGGCGCCAGTTTGCCGCCACGGCGGTGCCGCCGCGCCGGGTTTGCTTCGAGATCACGGAAACCGCCGCAATTTCCAACCTTTCGCGGGCGATGGCGGTGATCGAGGATCTCAAGGGGCTGGGGTGCCGGTTCGCTCTCGACGACTTCGGGCGGGGAATCTCGTCCTTCGGCTACCTCAAGACGCTGCGGGTCGACTATCTCAAGATCGACGGCGCCTTTGTCCGGGACATGGTTGACGATCCGGTCAACTGCGCCATGGTCGCGGCCATCAATGAGGTGGGTCATGTCATGGGCCTCAAGACCATCGCCGAATTCGCGGAGACAGAGGCGGTGATCCAGAAGCTTCGCGAAATCGGCGTCGATTATGCCCAGGGCTACGGCATCGCCAGGCCGGAGCCCTTGCAGCAGGCGGCGACCTGGGTCCGGATTTGAGCGAGCCGTGCTTCTTCTGCGAGGAGGAATATCTCGGCTGCCTGCACTGGCTGGGCGAGGCCCAATGCGCGCTGCACGCCTACGTGCTGATGACCAACCATGTGCACCGGCTGCTCACGCCCGGTAAGGCCGACAGCGCGGCGCTGCTCATGAAGCACCTCGGGCAGCGCTACGTGCAGCACGTCAATCGTGGCTACCGGCGCAGCGGGACGCTGTGGGAAGGGCGCTTCCGCTCCTGCCTGACCCAGAGCGAGGACTACGTGCTGGCCTGTTACCGCTACATCGAGTTGAACCCGGTGCGCGCCGGGATGGTGCGGCATCCGCGGGACTACCGCTGGTCGAGCTACGGGGCGAATGCGCTGGGCGAGGCCGATTCCGTGCTCACCCCGCAGGAGCAGTATGTGCGGCTGGGGAGGAGCGAGGAGATGCGCCGNNAGCAGATCGAAGCGGCCCTGGGGCGGCGCGCGCGGCGCGCTTTGGCGGGGAGGCCGCAGGGAAGGCACCGGACGATGGGCCGGAGCTGGAATTCGCGTGAGCGGCAACAAAAAACGTAGTCTGTCCCGTGTTGTTCTGCTTGCGTGCCCCATCCCGAAATGAAGGGAGGCGGTGGAAGTTACCGAGTGGCTCGCCGCGGCCCGGCGAACTTTGCCGTAGCGGATGCTACGGTTGCGGCGTCACTCAGAAGAACTTCATCTCTAGCGCCCTTGCGGAGCCATCGGTGTCGGATCTCACCCCGTAGTATTTGTCGCCCAGGCGGTAGATGAACCGGCACCACTGCTCGGTCTGGTTTTCCCACTCGACCTTCACGCAATAGGTGCCGTTGTTCGCCACGTGCCATGTGCCCTTGCCTTGGGCGCCCCGCGGCAATCCCGGTCCGGAAGCCGATGCGAGCAGCTTGCCATCCGGCGCGTTCTTCCAGGTGCGCAACCCGAGCGCGCCGGGGGTCTGCACAGACGCGCCGCTCGCGAGGGCCTTGACCTCCGGCGCGGCAAGCTTCACCGCGTTCTGGGCGCTGAGGTCCCGCAGGCGGATACCCGACCCCGCACCCTCCTGCGCCCAGGCCCCGCCCGCGAGCCCGGGCAAGAGAAGGAGCCACAGCCCTGATGCACGACGATTTCGATTGATGCCTTCCATTTCAGCCGCCCTCGATGAAGAGCCGATACCCACGCACTCATTCTAGGCTATCGGGGACAAAAAAGGCCCGCCTTGCGGCGGGCCGACTTCTTCTCGCATCCTCTTCCGAAAAACAGAGAGCCGAATTATGGGGGACACGAATTATGGGGAGCAGACCACGTTTTTCTTTGGTACTCCGGACGGCCTGGCGGCGCTGAAGTTTTCCGCGGCGTAGCGTCCGCGTGGGCCTTAACGGACTTCACTGCAGTACCGCGTCCACCACGCCTCTCCAGACGGCGGCAAGCTTCTTGTAGCCGCTGGCCGTGGGATGAATCTCGTTGATCCAGTCGCCGCTGGCGCCGGTGGTGCCGGCCGCCGGAGAGGTCAGGACATTGCGGGTGTTCACCAGGAAAAGCTTCATGTCCCGGCCGTAATCCGCGTTGATCTGGCCGATGATTGCGCCGAGCAGGGCGGCGAGGCGATCCACAAACTCCTTTCCAAGGTCGCTCCACTGTGCCTCGGGCACCTGGTAGTCCGTCGCGGCCTTGTAAAGCCAGGGCCCGAAGCCCGGAAAGGCCGGGGCGTCGCGGGGCAGCAGGTAGTCGTAGGTGTGGAACACGATCGGCACGCCCTGGTTCGGGCCCTGCTCCCGCCGGGCCACCAGGACGGAGAAAAGGGCGGTGAGATGCTGGGAGAAGGTCTGCCACCCGGGCTCGCTGACGTACCCCGCCGCGGTGGGCTGGGGGTCGGGCCCGCGTTCCTGGGGCGTGAGCAGGAGGCGCAGGCCCTGGGGCACCGGCCCCGCCTGGACGATTGCGGGCGTCTGAACCGCGTTGATGAAATCGTTGCCGCCGCCCGAGATGAAAATGGCATTCCAGCGCGTGGCGAGGTTCCCGGACAACTGAGTGGCGAACGCGTTGCTCTTCATCCAGTCCACCATGTTCATCAGTGTCGCGCCGGGCCTCCCGCAATTCACCACGCAGGTGGGCCGGGTCAAGTTCATGGCGAAGAGCAGGTTGGAGGTGGCGAACGGCGGAACCGCGCCAATGGAGAACCAGGAGTCGCCCTGGGCGAGGACGATGCGCTCGAAGCCGGTCAGGATGCTGTGGTTGTTGCTTAGGTCGTCCGGAGTGATGCAAACGACGGCGGGCATGGCAGGGCTCCTTTCTCGGGGTGTGGCTGGCCGCCCGGCGTGGCGGCGCACTGGTCAGCGTCTATGATAGTTGGATGAGCGCCGGCGCGAGGACGTTTTTCGCGGGAATCCGGCCCCTGGGACAGCGCGGGATGCTGCGACGCAAGAGTTGCCGGGGGTTGCGGAGGACGTCGGAGCGGGGACGCGGCAGCAGGATGGGACGGGGCGGCGCCCGAGGTTTGGTTTGGCGGCCGCGGTTGCCGCCGTAATGGGCGGCGGCTCTGCGGGGCAATTAATGGGAGAAGAACATGACGAACGCCGATTCACGACCACCGCACGAACCGCACCCCGACGGGGAGGGGGCGCTGGGGCCTCTCAGCCGATTGCGGCTCTGGTTCGCGCGCCTCTGGCGCGCCGTGCGCGAAATGGCCGACCTGCTGCAGCCCTGCCGTTTCAGCATTCTCGTGGTGGTGGCGGGCGGCTTGGAGGAGAGCCGCTTTCGGGCATAATTGCCCTCAATCATGTACGCGATCAGCCGCATCCAGGCGAAGCCCGGCATCTGGTGCTGGTCGGTGAGCTTCCGGCGCCGGGGCAAGGCCTATTACCGGCAGTTCTATGACGTGGGGCGGGGTGGCCCCAGGAAGGCGCTGGCGGCGGCCAGGGCGTGGCGGGACCGGCAATTGAAGCAGTTACGCACGCTCTCGAGACGCGAGTTCTGCGAGATCGTCCGCTCCTCCAACCGCAGCGGCGTGCCCGGGGTGTATTTCCTCAGTCCCCGTGAGCAGCCCGACGGCGTTTGGCAGGCGCAACTCCGGCTGCCGGACGGCCACAAGGCCACCAAGACCTTCGGCGTGCACCGGTACGGATTTCACGGCGCCTTCGGGCGTGCGGTGGCGGCGCGCCGAAAGATGCTCAAGGGCGTGGAGAACCGCCCCTACCTCTACCATTCCACCGCGAAGCGTCTGGCCCAGAAAAAGAAAGCGTCCGCCCGCGTCCGCACGCGCCTCAGGCGCTGAGCCTGGTTCACCGAAACGCCCCGTCGGGTGCCTCCGCGATCAGGGCCGGCGCGGAGTGAGCCCGCGACGCAGCGGATGCGTTCGAACCGGTCCCTTCGCAGGGCGCGGGGAGGGGCTGGCCCGCCGCCACCCCGGGTGCCGGGCCGGCGCCGTCGTCCTCGGCCGGTCAGTCCCGGGTCGTGGTGATCGCGGGCTGTGTCGGCGACTTGTAGTTGGTCACCATGTTGAGATGGCTGCGGAGGTCCTCGCCGTTCTCGATGGGGATGACCTCGCCGCCATGCTCGAACGCGAACTTTCGCTTCGCCTTGATCTGCAGGAACCAGCCCTGGCAGATCTGATCGGTGGCGACGGGTTCCAGCTCGCCGGCGTTGTTCTTGTCGCACGCATCGGGGACGCTTTCCGCCCGGGGATCGGTGCTGGTCCGCGTGATCCACATGAAGTGGCTGTAATAGCCCGGCTGGGGGATGACCATTCCCGCCGCCGGCGCGCGGGGTTCCTCGGCGCGATTGACGAGCCAGATGGGATGATCTTCACCATTCACCCCGCTGTGGGACACGAACTTGGCGGCGCCCGGCAGGCCGCGAAGCTCCCAGCCGACCACGCACTTGACGTCCACGCCGCACTCCTCCTGCTGGGCGGCGCCGCGGGGGTGGCGCGCTACGGGCAGCCCGGTTGCCGGATCGGTGGCTCCGGTGAATATGATGTAGAACTTGCCCTGCAATTCTTCGGGTGCGCCGGTTCGGAGGTTCACGTCCAGCCTGGTTTCCTGGTGGGTGTCGAAATGATTTCCGAACAGGAAATCGAAAGGCGCCTTGTGAAAGAAGCTGTCCGCGCGGGTGACGGGCGCCGCGAGCGCGATGGCCGCCGCGGCCAGTGAAATGAAAATTCTGTGCATGCTTACCTCCTCGGTCTCGTGCAATGGCGATGGATGACGATGCGCCCGCGCCGCGTCGCCGGTCGCGGCGGGGCCTGGAGCGCTGTTGGTCTGCCCGGACCCTATACGACCGGGGTCTGCCAGTCGTCCATGGCCGTGACGCCGCCGTCGTTCCAGGTCCATTCGATCTTCTGGTAGGTGAATGACACCTCCTCGTATTCTGGCACACTGACGTTGGACGGATCGAACGTGTTCGGCATCACCAAGCGGATGCTCGCGATCGCGGCGTTGGTGAGCCTGACCGTGTAGTGGTTCTGCTCCACCCCGACGCCATAACGCCCGGCGGGCTTGGGACGCCAGAAGCGCAACTCCCACAGGGTGAGGTTCTCGTTGTTGATCAGCGCCGTGTACAGCAGCGGGGTGCTGCGGTCCACGGGCTTGTAGACGACAAAGGGCTTGTGCTGGCGCTTGCCCGTCGGCAATCCGCTGGCGGCGTCCCGCGGGCTGAGCACCTCGTGGGACGCGCCGGTCACCAGGATGCTTCCCTGCCTGCCCTTTTGCGTGACGGAGCCCTTGATGTCGCCCTGGGTCTCCCCCTTGAGTCTCAAATAAGCATTCAAAGCCATGGATCTTCTCCTACCGGTGATAAGCGCTCGACGGCATCTGGGTGAGAGGAATATGCGGTTCGCGGGTCCCTGAGGGGACCTCGCTCCCGCCCTCGATGCCGGAAGGGAAGTTCATAGCCCGCGTGCTGCCCCTTAAGGCGTGTAGGCGGGGGCAACGTCCCGGAGAACCGTGGGTGAGGGCGGCGTCCGGTCATGGTGCGCCGGCCATGGTCTATCAATTAGACCTCCACAGCCAGGGTCGGGTGCCGCTAACCCAACTTGCCGAGGATTCCGTTCATTTCGTCCCTGGAGAAGGCGCGCAGGGTCTGCGTGCGTATGTTTCCCGCTGCTCCGATGGCCAATGCGAATGCGGTTGCCGATTGGTCGTCGGGCGCCTCGATGATCGCGACCAGGTCATAGTGACCCAGTGTCCAATAGATCTGGGTCATGCTGGCGCCGAACTTCTTGGCGGCCTCCTTGACGGCGTCGGCGCGCTTCGTGGTGTCCTTGACGCCGCGAATACCCTGGTCGGTAAAGCTGGAAAGCGCAATGTACGTGGGCATGACCTTTCTCCATTTGAGGTGCAGGGGACTTGGTCCAACATCGAATGGGTCAGCGGCGGCCCCGTAACGCTGGCTTGAGGCAGTACGCCCTCATCATAGGCCACCGGCAACCGGCGGGCCAGAAGAGTGCGGCAGTGTCTGGCGTGTACCAATGTGCTGATAGAGGGCGCGTGCCGCCCGCTGCGTTTGCTCCGGGGTTTTCGCCCTGAGAGCCGGGAGTGCGAACCGCGGTCCGCGGACGGCAGATGCTCAGTGTGCCCCGAGAAAATCGCGTTTGCCGATCGCCACGCCATTGTGCCGCAGGATGTTGTAGGCGGTGGTGACGTGGAAGTAGAAATTGGGGATGACGAAATCCGTGATGTAGTCCAGACCGGTGAAATGCACGGTGCTTGGTCCCAGCTTCAACTCGATGGGGCGCTCCACTGCGTCTTGAAAATCTTCGGGCTTGAATCCGGACAGATAGTCGATGGCCTTGCCCAAGCGCTCGTGGACCTGGGCAAAGTTGCTCTCCTCATCGGACCAGGAAGGCACCGCGTTACCCGACAAACGTGCGGCAGCGCCTTTGGCCGTGTCGGTGGCGACCCGGATCTGAAAAATGAATGGGCGCATGTTCGGATACAAACGCGCCTGCACCAGCGTGGCTTCATCGAGATCCTTATCGGCCCTGACGTGCTGCTCGGCCTTGCTGACGATGGCGTCGAGGTTCTTCAAGGAACGCATCATGGGGGCGATCGTAAGATCGTAAACCGGGTTTGACATAAGACCTCCGAGGCGGAGCGACAGAGGACGAAGGATACGCCGCCGGGTGCCCGTTGCACAGTTACGGGAGCCGGCGCCGCATCCGTTCCCGTGCACCCGGACTGGCTGGTGCTCGATGGGGCATATCGCAGCATGGACAGGGCGGGCCGCTCCTTCCCGGGGCGCGGCTTTGAGTGGGGCAGGGTTGCGTGCGTCAATGGCGCGGATCGCCGCGCGCCTGGCTGGGCTCCTGACCGGCCGAGTCTTGCTCGTCGAGGCGCAGCGCGGGGGCTGTCTGGCCGAAGCCGATGCGGATCAGGCTCTCCCCGCCGCGCCGTCGTCCTTGCATCTGCTTGTGTTGCAGCCTCAACGGCATCGGATGGTGCTAGGCTCTGAGGAGCCATGGCCAAGCAGGAACACGTCGATCTTCTCTGCGCCGGGGCGGGCGAATGGAATCGCCGCCGCGGGGAGACCATGGATCTTTCCCACGTGGAGATCCGGAGCGCCAGCCTTGCGGGGGTGAACTTCGCCGCCACGAACTTCGACGGGACGCGGCTCGTGGACGTGAACCTGGCCGGGTGCTCGATGACGAAGGCGCGGTTCAACGGAGTTTCCGCCACGCTGGTGGATCTGCGCGGCGCCGACATGCATGGCGCGGAGCTGAAGGGCACGGATCTCAGCAAGTGCTGCATGGATGCGGTGCGCCTTACCGGCGTCGAGTCGTACCTGTGGAAGGTTCGGCACACGTCTTTCGTGGGCGCCGTGATTCAACCCGAGAAGCTCCATCACGCGCATTTCTACAACTGCAACTTCTCCGGATGCGACTTCGGCGGCGCAGATTTCCAGTACGTGGACATCAAGCGCGGGGAGGTCTCGACGGAGCTGGAACGAGACCTGGGTGAGCGCGGGGTGCACTTCGCGCTGCCGCGGATGCCCAACGTGAAGGACTGGGAGGATTGGGACAAGCTGAGTCTGCCCGTGAATGCGTCGGAGTATGGGGTGATCATTCACAACTACGAGGCATATTGGATCTCCGAGAAGCGCTGGGACGTATTCATCAGTTACCAGAGAGCGCAGCGGGAGCTTGCGGAGAGCCTGGCGCGGGAACTGGGCACCCGGGGCCTGAGGGTATGGTTCGACGCGGCGGCCCTGGCGGCGGGTGATTCGCTGCGGCAGAGCATAGACATGGGGCTCAATGCCTGCCCGTTCGGTGTCGCGGTGGTGAGCGAGGATTACTTCGGGCGCAAGTGGACGGAGTACGAGTGGGAGAGGCTGCTGCTGAAGCGGATGGTGGTGGTGCTACACGAGATCAAGCCAGACCGGGTGATCGCCATGTATCCCCAGCTCGGGGACAAGATCATGCTGACCTCCGACCTTGGGATCAAGAGCCTCGCGCAGATGATCTCGGAAACCATCAGGCGGCCACCGCGAAAACTGGTCACGGAATGGGGCCAATAGTCGGGGACGCGGAGGAGCGGGACGGTGCCTTGGCGATCGGCGGGAACACGGGGGAGGGCGTTTGTGCGGCATGTCTTCGGCCGGGCGGGAAGGGGCGGGCGCGTTCCGGTCTCGACAACCTGAAGACGCGGACATATGCTGCTGCCTGCGCCGCACTCAAGCGCCGGTAGAGCGACTCGCGGTTCTCGATAAAGGAGGATTCAAATGCCGTTGCCCAATCCGGTGATCGTCGTTCCCGGAATTACCGCGACCTATTTGCGGGACGAGTACGCGTTGCCGCCGGAGATCGTGTGGTCGGTGCTGCGAAAGGAATACGAGCGCGTCTCGCTGCATCCCGACGACATCCGCTATGAGGCGACCGAGCCGGCGCGGGTGCGACGCGACCAGATCTTCGAGATCGCCTACCGTGAGCTGGTGGAGGAGCTGCGTTACAACCTGCGCACCCGGGAGGATCAGGCGGTGCCCGTGTACCCCTTTGGTTATGACTGGCGGCATCCCCTGGAGACCCTGGAAGCCGAGCTCGCTGCGTTCATCGACGAAGTCATCGAGCGGACCAAGCTGATGAAGCATTACTTCGACCAGGGATACGCCGACGATCCGAAGGTGAACCTGGTGGGGCACTCCATGGGTGGGCTCATCGTCACCGGCTACGTGGCGAAATTCGGCAAGAAGGCGCGGGTCGGCAAGGTCGCGACCCTGGCGACGCCGTACCGGGGCGCCTTCGAGGCCCTGATCAAGGTGGTTACCGGAACCGCCACCCTCGGCACCGATGCGCCGAGTTCCCGGGAGCGGGAAGCCGCCCGCATCACGCCCGCCCTCTACCACCTGCTTCCAACCTGCGCGGGGGTGGAAATCGATCCGGCCCTTCCCCGGACCCTGTTCAATCCGGGCACCTGGCAGCCCACCATCGTCGAGACCCTGGAGGAGTACGTGCGGTTGCACGCCGTGAGCAAGCGCAACAGGAAGGAGCAGGCCGCGGAGCTGTTCTCGGGCATGCTGGAGACGGCCCGCAGGTACCGCGCGAGAACGGACGGCTTCAAGCTGGAGAGCGCGGGCCTCGGAGCGGCAGACTGGCTTTGCGTGGTGGGGGTGAACACCAAGACCCGGATCAGGATGCGGGTGCTGTCCACCCGCAAGGGACCGGAGTTTGACCTGGGGTCGAAGGGGGTGGACAAGAGGGGCCGGGAGATCCTCTACCGCGACAACCAGTGGGGGGACGGGAAGGACGCGGTAAAGAGCCGGATCACGGGCGACGGCACCGTTCCCTTCGAGGGAGCGATTCCTTCGTTCCTCGACCTGTCCAACCTGGTGTGCGTTGCCCCGGAGGACTTCGGCTACTTCGAGATTCCCGACCGGGTGGTGACGAGCGTGGCGGGCTTCCACGGCATTCTGCCGAACATGGACATGCTGCACCGGCTGATCGTGCGCCACTTTACCGGGCGGCCCGATAGCAGGGGCAATACCTGGGGCCGGCCGGCACCGGGGGTCAGGAAGTGGGACCCGCCGCTGAAGTTGCAGCCAAGGTAAGGGCTCGGAGGGACCTTGCCCTCGTATTCCCGGCAAACCGCTGAACCGCGCGGACCGCGGGACCGGGCACGCGCTCCCGCCCGGGGGAACGCCGATTCATGAAGTCTCCGGAGAAGCTCTTCAAGCGTGCCCAGCAGGCCCAGGCCGCGGGAGATCTCCCCCTCGCGATCCGCCTGTTCAAGGATGTGCTCAAGGTTTCGCCGCGCCACCTGGACGCGACCTACCTGCTCGGCACCGCGCAGGCCCTGGGCGGCGCGCTGCCGGAGGCGGTGGCGACGCTGCGGAAGGCTGCCGAGATCGGGCCCGGTTCGGCGATGATTCGCACCAACCTCGGTCTCGCGCTCAAGATGCTGGGACGCGGGGACGAGGCCGAGGCGGCGTTCCGGGAGGCCCTTGCCATCGATCCCCAACTGCCCCAGGCGGCGAACAATCTTGCCGCTTTGCTGGTGGCACGGGGGCAGCCGACGGAGGCCGAGGCCCTGGTGGCGGGGGTACTGAAGACGCATCCTGAGGCGGCAAGCTACGCGCTGATTCAGCTCGCCAACGCCCAGGCGGACCAGGCCCGCGTGCCGCAAGCCCTGGATAGCCTTCAGTCGCTGCTGCAACTCGCCCCCGATCATCGCGTGGGATGGAGCAATTTCCTGTCCCTGCTGCACTACGATCCGGCCCGGACGCGGGACGAGATTTTCGAACTCCACCGGCAATGGGGCCGGCGCTTCCCGTCGCAGGCATCCGGGCGGCGCATGTCCGGGGGGCGGAAGCGGATCCGGGTGGGCTATCTCTCTCCAGACTTCCGGGCGCATCCGGTGGGATTCCTGATCGAACCGGTGATCGGCCATCACGACCGGGCGCGGGTGGAGGTGTTTATGTACCACGACGCCGGCGGCGGCGACGCGCTCACGGAGCGGTTGCGTGGAATCGAGGGCCTCGTGTGGCGCGCGGTCGCGGGAATGCCGGACGCCGGCGTGGCAAGCCTTGTGCGGGCTGATGAAATCGACGTGCTGATGGATCTGTCCGGACATCTGTCCGGCAACCGGCTCGCCGTGTTCGGGGCGCGCGCCGCGCCGGTGCAGGGTGCCTGGCTAGGTTACCCGGGGACGACGGGACTACCGGCCATGGATTTCGCGATTTCGGATGCGGGTTTCGATCCGCCGCAGGAGGGGAACGCATGGTACAGCGAGCACCTGATACGCCTGAACCGTCCCGCGTTCTGTTATTCGCCGCCCGAGGATGCGCCGCCGGTGGCGCAGCCCCCGCGAGGCGGAGCGTTCCGCTTCGGTGCGTTCAACAACCTGCGCAAGATGAATGACGACGTGATCGCCGTCTGGTCCCGTATCCTGGCGCGGGTGCCGGACTCGGTGCTGGTAATGCAGACCAGGGCCCTCGGCGACGAGGGCGTGCGGCGCGACCTCGGCGCGCGCTTCGGGGCCCACGGCATCGGCGAGGAGCGGCTGGAATTCCACGCGACCAGTCCCCTCGCGGAGCACCTGCGGCTGCTGTCGGAGACCCACCTGTGCCTTGACCCATGGCCGTGGAATGGTCACATGAGCACGCTGAACGCCCTCTGGATGGGCGTACCGGTGCTGACCCTGGCGGGAGATCGCCGGGCTTCCCGCATGGGCCGCTGCATTCTGTCCCAGGTCGCGCTCGACGACTTCGTCGCGGGTTCACGGGATGCATACGTGGAAGCCGCCGTGGCCACAGCGCTGGATACTCAACGCCTGCAGGAGTTGCGAGGGTCGCTGCGGCAGCGCCTGGCGGGGTCGGTGCTGACCGACGGCCGGGGGCTCGCCGCGCAACTCGAGGGGGCGTATTCGACGATGGTTGATGACAAGGCGTGACGTGGGGGTGGCGGTCCCGGCGTGACGCGGGCGGACTTCATCCGCTATGATGCTGCCCACTCCCATGCGGCACGAAGGTTCCCCCAAATTCCTGCTGTTCCTTCTGGTCACCGCGGTGATTTGCGGCGCGCTGATCATGGTGATCGAGGTCCTGGGATCCCGGGTGATCGGGCCATTCTTCGGCGTGAGCCTGTTCGTC
>DKBC01000220.1 GCA_002451065.1 Betaproteobacteria bacterium UBA6910 | reverse complement strand
AGATTCAGGGCAAATCGGGCCGGGCGGAACCCGAGGAAACTCAGCGGGCTGCGGAAGCCACCCGTTCCGCCATGGCATGGGCGGACTTGATGCAATCAGCGACAGAAATGCCTCCCCGGAAGTTGGCACAAAAGTAGAGCCCGGGCGTTGCCTGTTCGGCGGCTTCCAGGGCCGCCATCCGCCCCAAGTGTCCGACGGTGTATTGGGGAATGGCCTGTTCCCAGCGCGTGATTCGGGTCCAGAGTGGCTGGGCCTTGGCGCCGAGCAGAGCTTCCAGTTCCTCTCCCACCATGGACGCGATGGCATCCTCGTCCCGGCGCGCCAAGTCCGGTTGGCGCATTCCCCCGACAAAAGTGGTAAGCAGCGCCGTTCCGCCGGGAGCCCGGTTTTCGAACAGGCTGCTGGAGAAAATGGTGCCAAGAATCTGCCGCTGCTCCTTCTCCGGAACGAGGAAACCGAAACCGTTTAGGGGATGGGGTATGTCTTTACGCGAGTAAGCGCTTACAACTGAGGCAACGGGCGGATATATGATGGATTCCAGGGCCTTGGCGGCATCCGCCGCGAAGGGCCTGACCAGCGTAGCGGCGGCGTATGCGGGAGTTGCCACCACCACTCGCCGGACCCGGAATGTCTTGGGGCCGGCCGGTGAGTCCGCGGTCACCTCCCACCCGCCTGCACCCAGGCGCGTCAGACCGGTGCCGCGGGTGGAGAGGGCAACGCGCTCCAACTTCCGCGCGATGGCGTCGGTGAGCGTCTGCATGCCGTCGCGGAAGGAGAGCATGGGCGCCGCCTGCTTGGATTTTTCGGGATTGCGTGTGCGTTCCCTGGCGCCAAGGATCTGCCCGCGTATCAGGCTGCCGTACTTCTGCTCCAGCTCGAACAGGCGGGGAAAAGCGGCGCGTACGCTCAGCCTTGCCGGATCTCCCGCGTAGACGCCGGCGACGAAGGGGTTGATGGCGTAATCGAGGAATTCCGGCCCGAGCCGCCGGCGCACGAATTGCGCGACCGTCTCTTCCGCCTCGGGATGGGAGCGCCGCACGAAGGGCTCCCGCGCCAGCCCCAGCTTGGTGCGCCAGGAAAACAGGGGCGTCCGCAAGAACGCCGGCGGCGAGAGCGGCACCGGGATGAGCTGGCCGCTCCGCAGCACGAAACGGTTGCGCGCCTCGGGGTTGGCGTAGATGCGTTCGCCGACAATCCCAGTTTCCAGGAGCAGGGCGCCGATGAGCGGTGAGGTTTCCAGCGTGCTGTTGGGCCCGGTCTCGATCAGGCAGCCATCCTCGCGCGCGCTGCCGATGGCGCCGCCTACCCGCGGGGCGGATTCGATCAACAGGACATCCAGGCCCTTTCCTTGCAGTCCCAAGGCGGCGACGAGGCCCGAAATACCGCCACCAATTATCAGGACATCGGCATCTAGCGCCATTCGCGTCTGTGTCCTTGGCTCCCCGGAGTTGAATTATGCCCCACCCGGGCGCAGCCTGCTCCGCCGGGATAAAATGGGGCTGCATGCGGACCGCGAGCAAGCCGGAAATACCAGTTACCGCTGCCGCGTGTTCACTGCTGACCCTATTCCTGTTAATTGCAGCAGCCTGTCCTGCGATGTCCGCCGAGCAAGAGCTTTTTGACTTCCACCAAGACGGCGGACCCCGCTGGTATGCGATCAACGACGGCGTGATGGGCGGGGTCTCCCAGGGTCGGGCGCGGATCACGAGGGACGGGGTACTGGTGTTCTCGGGAGTCGTCTCCCTGGAGAACAATGGCGGTTTCGCTTCCATTCGTTCCGAACCCTCCCCCCTGCAGATCCGGGGCGCCAGCGGCATCAAGTTGAGGGTCAAAGGCGACGGTCGCCGCTACAAGGTGAACCTGAAGCTCGACACTGCGTTCGACGGGGTCCAGTACCAGGCCGAGTTTCGGCCGCCCCCCGGCGAATGGACTACGGTGCCACTGCCCTTTTCCAGCTTTGCGCCGAAGTTCCGCGGCCGGCCGGTCCCGGATGCTCCCCCCTTGGATCCGGCGCGGATTGTCACCGTGGGCTTTCTGATTTCAGACAAGCAGGCCGGCCCCTTCGCGCTCGAGATAGGATCCGTGGCGGCGTATTGACGTATTCGGGCATCCCGTTTGCTTGGTGTAGCGCCCGCGCCACGCTTGTCGCCGCCGGCGCAAAATCCCGTTGACAGGGGACGGGGGCTGGCCTAAAAATGCCCCGGTGTTTGATCACAGCCTTTGCGTTACCGATTTTGCGGTTGCAGGCTCGCGAGTCAGGCATGGGTGCGGCGCGAGCCGCGTGTTTCAGAGTTTTGGAAAGGAATGTTGAATGGCAACCGGAACCGTAAAATGGTTCAACGACGCTAAGGGCTTCGGCTTCATTACCCCGGATGGCGGCGGCGAAGATCTGTTCGCGCACTTTTCCGCGATCCAGGGCAAAGGCTTCCGGACCCTGAAAGAAGGCCAGAAGGTTTCCTTCGAGGTGACCCAGGGCCCGAAGGGCAAGCAGGCGTCGAACATCCAGCCGGTCTAACTCCGGAATAGCGGATCCTGAAAAGCCCCGGTGCGAAAGCGCCGGGGCTTTTTGTTTCCGCAGGGCGGGCTCGCGCAGCGGCGCGCGGTCAGGGAATCGGCGGCAGTTCGCGAGCGGCGGGCGCCCCTCTCGCCGGACTCTTTGGCGGTGACACCTTGGGCGGCGAGATTTCCTGGGCGCGCGAATCATCATAGATCAGCGTCGCCTTTTCCTTGCCCGGCTCGCCGCGCTTGGCGCGGATCTCCAGCGCCTTCGGCGCCGGAGGGAGGGTGGCCCGCTGCTGTTCTTCCAGAACCTGGATCTCCAGAAAATAGCTCTGCAAGAGGTCGTCCGTGAGCCGCCCTTCCGCGTCGGCCGCGCGCATCTCCCTCTCGAGAGTCTCGATCTTCTCGGGAATCGGATCGGAACGGGTGCGCGGGCCGAAGCTGCCGGGGGGCTGTCTCACCGCCTCCGAGAATCGCTCCGGCGAGGCCACCGCCTTAGCGATACGCGCGTGCCCATAGCGCATGGCAAAGGCGAGCGCATCGTCGCCGCGATCATTCACCAGGGTGGTGTCGGCGCCGAGCCCGAGGAGCATGTTCGCCGCATCCTCCTTGCCCTCGCGCGCCGCCATCATGAGCGGCGTCGAAAGGTTGGGCGAGCGCGCGTTCAAATCCGCGCCGCGCTCCACCAGCAGCCGCGCCACTTCCTTGTGACCCGCGAAGGCGGCGTAATGCAGCGCCGACCACTCGGAACCCTCCTGGTTGACCCGGGCGCCGCGGTCCAGCAGCCATCGCACGGCTTCCAGCCGTCCCTTCCATGCCGCGAACATCAGCGCCTGCTCCTGGCGGGCGTTCATCCGGTTCACGTCAGCCCCGCGGCTCACGAACAGCTCCATCATGGGAACGTTACCCTCCCAGGCGGCCAACATCAGACCCGTGCCCACCCGGTCCGCCTCGAACTCCGGATCCAGGCCCTTGTCCAGCCAGTTCCTCACCACCTCGATGCGCCCGCCCTCGATCGAAACCGCGAATTTCACGGGATCGGGAGGATAGGCCGAGAAACCGAAGGGATCGGGCAGGTCAGCGGCGAGCGAGCAACTGACCGAAATCCCGAGAGCCGCCGCGACCAACCAGCGCTTCGCGCCATTACACCGGGTCATGTCTTGCCATCCGTCCGCAAAGCGCCTCATAGTCGGGAAATCATGGACGAATGTCAAAGGCTGGGAACGTCCCGTTGCTGATGGCGGACGACAGGCGGGCTTTCTCTCTCGCGCTGGGGGCTTCCCTCGCGCTACACATGGCCGGTCTGGCCCTGGGTGAACTGGCGTTGCGCTTCATGGCGATGCCGCCACCCAACACTCTCCCAGTTCTCGAGGTTCGGTTGGAGATGCTGCGACCCCCGGAGGCCACGGCAGCGCCCACCGTCATCAAGAACACCCTGGACCCGAAACCCGAGACCGCGATGGCAAAGCCGGAGCCCCAACCGCCGCGCAAGGAACCTTCCCCCTCGGTGGCGCGTCTGGCTCCTCCTGCCGAAACGCTGCCCGAGCAGGATCTTGGCGCGACACTGGAGCGGCTGTCCGAGACGCTGTTCTATCCGCCGGAAGCGCTGCGTCGAGGGCTGGAGGGCGAGGTGATCCTGCTGCTCGACCTGGGTGAAGAGGGCCGGGTCCTCGGCGCTTCTGTTGCCAGCGGCTCCGGTTACGGGATCCTCGACGATGCGGCGGTCAGGGCGGCGCTGCGTCTGGGAAGCCTGGGGCCCGCCTCCGCCAACAAGGCCGTGCTGCTGCCGGTGCGCTTCCGTATTCAATAAAGTCTCCCGCGTCTCTGCTTTACAATAGGCCCCGCCGTTCGCTTTCCGCGCCCGCCACCGCCGCAATCAGGTATTGCCCCATGACCACTCCAGAGCCCTCCATCAACGACCGCCTGTTCATGAACCGCACCGTCGATGCGGCGATCCGGATCGGAGTGATCGCCGCGCTCCTCGCCTGGTGCTTCGTGATCGCGCGGCCGTTCCTGGTGCCCATCATTTGGGGCGCCATCATCGCGGTCGCCGTTTTCCACAGCTACCAGAAGTTGCAGGCGGGCCTCGGAGGCCGGCGCATCATGGCCGCGGTCCTGGTCACCCTGTTCATGCTGGTCCTGCTCATCGTGCCATCGGTGCTGCTCGGCGATTCGCTGGTGATCGGCGTGCGCAACGTCGTGGACTCGTTCCAGAGCGGCAGCCTGCACATTCCGCCGCCGCCGGAAAGCGTCGCCGGCTGGCCGATCATTGGCGGGCGCGTCGCCCAGGCGTGGACACTGGCATCAGAAAACCTCGAGGAGGCGCTGCGCGAAGCCAGTCCCCTGCTCAAGGGGTTCGGGCGCTGGCTCCTGGGTGCCGCCGCAGGAACCGGACTTGCGCTCCTGCAGTTCGTGGTCGCGATCATCATTTCGGGAGCTTTTCTTGCCAGCTCCGGGGCCGCCGGCCGCGTGACGCGGGCGGTGGCGAGGCGGCTCGCCGGAGAGCGCGGACTAGAGTTTGCCGGAGTTGCGGAGCAGACCGTGCGCAGCGTCGCGAGCGGGATACTGGGCGTTGCGCTGATCCAGGCGCTGCTTGCCGGGCTGGGCTTCCTGGTCGCCGGGGTTCCGGCAGCCGGCCTCCTCACCTTGGTCTGCCTTCTTTTGGGGGTGATCCAGGTGGGCGTGGTGATCGTGCTGATCCCGGTGGTGATCTACCTGTTTTCAACCGCGGACACCGTCACCGCGGTCGGATTCCTGATCTGGGCCATCCTGGTTGCACCGGTGGACAACATCCTCAAGCCCATTCTCCTGGGCCGCGGCGTCGATGTTCCCATGCTGGTCATCTTCGTGGGGGCCATCGGCGGGTTTCTCAACGCGGGGATCATCGGCCTGTTTGTGGGATCCGTCGTGCTCGCGCTCGGCTACAAGCTGTTCATTAGCTGGCTGGAGCAAGGTCCGGCGGGCGCCGCGACTCCTGCATCCGGGGATCGCCCCGCGGAAACCTGAAACGGCTCTTCCCAGCCGCGGAACCGCCAGCGTCGCCTCTAGCGGGAATCGTTGAGCAGGCCCGCGACGACGCGAGCGGCCGTATCCTTGTCGTCGCAGGCTCCCAGGCGTGCCGCCAGCTCCTTGAACGCGGCGGCGGCCGTGTAGTCCGGGGCCAGCACGCCGCAGCAGCCCCCGAGCAGCTCGCCTCTCAACCGTAATGTCGCCACGGCATGTTCCAGGCTCAGGTCCTGCAACAGTGCCGAGGCCAGCCGCAGCACGTGGGCCGGATAATTCGGTGGTTGCTTTCCGTGGGTCCTCATGGGCAAAACTTCGCGCGGTCGTCGCAATCTCCATCCGGCCCCGGGGCTATCTTCCCAGAACCGGGCGGCGTTGGCGCCGCCGTCTCGTGCGAACTTCTCCCTTCATGATAGCTCCACTATCTTTCGGGGCATTTTCCAGACTTTTTGTTCGCAGGAGGTTCCATGCAACATTCGGGTCTCGCGTGGGTTGCTTTGGCACTGCTTGCTGCCTGTGGCAGCGCCCTGGCCGACGAGGTCCTGTTGAAAAACGGGGACCGGATCTCGGGCACCATTATCAGCAAGTCCGGGGACGTCCTGAAGTTGAAAACCGACTACGCGGGGGAGCTCAAGATCAAGTGGGCGGAAGTGCAGGCCCTGCGGACCAGCGAACCGGTCGACGTGATGCTGAGCGACGGGCGCCTCGAGTCGCTCCTGATCGAACCCGCTGCGCAGGGCGGCGTGTTTCTTCGCGATCCGCGGGTCGGCGAAGAGGGCGAAGTCGGTCTCGAACGCATCGCATACATCAATCCAGGTCCGGAAGTGACCGGGCGCGGCGTGGCATACTCCGGTAGCATCAACTTGGGTGCTTCCGTCTCGGACGGCAACACGAACAACAGGAACGTCTACGCCGAGGCTAAGTTTCTGGCCCGCACCAAACTGAACCGCTGGTCCGTGGAGGGCGACCTGCGGCAGGCGGAAAGCGATGGCGAGAGAACCGAAGAGAAGTGGCGGCTGTTTGGAAATTACCGGCACTTTATCCAAGAGCAGCGCTACCTCTATGCCAGAACTTCGTTCGAACATGACGAGTTCGCCGACGTCGATCTGCGCGCAACGCTTGGCGGCGGCTATGGCAACCAGGTCTATGACACCGACTCCCTCAAGCTATCCTTCGAAGGCGGCCTGGACTATCTGACCCTCGACCGGTCCCGGGGCGAGAACGAGGACTATGTGGCGCTGGGCTGGGGTGTCGATTACCAGCAGGAGCTCTGGGACGGCATAGCCATTTTGTCCCACGACCAGCAAGGCTTCATGAGCCTGGAAGACTGGCAGAACATCTTTCTGCGTACCAGGACCGCGCTGCGCTTTCCCCTCGCAGACTCCCTGGAGACCGCGCTTCAGCTCAACCTGGAGTGGGACAACCAGCCGGCCCCGGACCGGGACCGGGTGGACTCTCTTTGGCTACTCACCCTCGGCTATAAATGGTGAGCTCTCCGACGGCGGGGCGCGCTCAGACACAACCGGTTGGCTTGGGCATCCCCGCATAGCGCGCCCCCTGCTTGGCCGGGCCGTAGGGAAACAGGGTAAACAGGTACTTCTTGTCGGCCAGATCGTCCCCAAAATCCTGCTTCAGCACTTTTTGCAGGATGCGGAGGTTGGGCGCCGTGCCGTATTCCTGGAAATACTCGCGGATCAGGTTGAGGATTTTCCAGTGTTCCTCGTTCAGGGTCAGGTTGTCCTTCTGCGCGAGGTAGCTCGCGACTTCCTCGGACCAGTCTTCCAGGTTTGCCAGATAACCTTCGTTATCGGTTTCGATTTCTTTGCCTTGGACCACGATCATGGCGCCTCCCTTGAATTAGAAAATGCTAATAGTAGACCATTATAATCAACTATTCCGTCTGGTCAAGCGCGGCGGGTGCTGACTTGCTGGGAAGCTGG
This sequence comes from Betaproteobacteria bacterium UBA6910, assembly GCA_002451065.1. Classification (GTDB taxonomy): domain Bacteria; phylum Pseudomonadota; class Gammaproteobacteria; order Burkholderiales; family UBA6910; genus UBA6910. Next base: position 6,433 of record DKBC01000220.1, on the reverse strand, counting down.
GTCTCAACTGGTCATGAACCGGCGAATGAAGGCTTCGATGGCTCGGCCACCGCGGAAAATTCCGAAATGCCCCTCGCACAGGATATCGGCTCTCAGGTTGATAAGACGCTGAAGCGACGCCTGGTAATCGGCTTGATTCGAGAGCAGGCTGGGATGGAGCGGGCCGTGCACGTCCTGGGCAAAGACCACCTTCTCTCCCCCCGAGTCCAGGACGTAAGCAACCGATCCCGGCGAATGTCCGGGGATATGGATCGCCGTGAAAAACAGGCCTCCGAGGGCGATATCCTCGCGCGGGGCCGTGAGCTTCCGGTCCACTACGCAGGGCTGGAGCGTGGCGCCATACCAGCTGGCGGCGGTTACCTCGTCGTCCCCATCCTCGATGAATCCGGCGTCGAGCGCGTGGGCAACTACCGAGCAGCCCAGGCGCTGCCGCAGTTCCCGGGCTCCGCCGGTGTGGTCGAAATGGCAATGGGTGAGCAGCAGAAGGCCAATGTCCGTCGCGTCCACCCCCGACGCCTCCACGTTGGCGAGCAGCCGGTCGGTGGCGTGCCCGGAGCCCGAGTCAACCAGCGCTGCCCGGTTCCCTTCGGCTATCAGGTACACGGCAGCGTCCTCGGGGGCCGTCAGCCCTGGCCCGCCGACTTGCCACACATCCCCGGTGACTGGGACCGCGCGGGGGCCCATGGCGGGTTACGTCAGGCCCAGAGCAGCCGGCGCGAGAATGCGCGGCGCGCCAATCGGCGGGATCGTTTGTAGCCCCGTTCCGCAACATCGCATGGTCTGGGGCTGGGCGCGAGTTGGAGGTGAAGTGCGATTCGCGTATAATTCCGCAAGCGTATTGGTTACGCGTTTCATGTTGGCCCCCGCCGGTTGACATCGGTTGGGGGCCTGCCATTTTTGGATTTTCCACGGAGGTACGCTCATGGCAAAAACCCTATCCCCTCAGGAAGCCGCCGCGATGATTCTTCGCCGCCGATTCCAGGAGACACAGGACCCTGCCCTGCGGCGCAAGGCCGAGGAAGCCGCCCGGAGGCTGCAGTCCATGGCGCCTCCGCCGAAGGGGTCGCGCAAACCCCATTGAGCGCGCTCCCCCGCTTCGCCGGCCGGCTGCCCACTCCGTTTCGCTATAAAAGGTAAAGAGCATGGCCAAGGAAGAATTGATTGAAATGGAAGGCGTGGTAACGGAGGTTCTGCCTAACACCCAGTTCCGCGTCACCCTTGATAATGGCGTCGAAGTGTTGGCGTACGTTGCCGGCAAGATGCGCAAGTACCGTATCCGGATCTCCGCCGGGGATCGGGTGAAGGTCGAGATGTCCCCCTACGATCTCACCAAGGCGCGCATCAATTTCCGCCACCGGGATGTGTTCGCGGGCGGCGCTGCCGCCGCCGCGCGCTAGCAACCCACCCGCAGAGCGGGAGAACCGGAAAGAAAATGGCCCGGGAGAGCCCGGGCCATATTTTCTGGTGCAATCGAGTCGGCTTGATCAATCCGAGCCCAGGCATTCCCAGGAGGCTCTGACCTCGCCTTCAACTTCCGTCCAGCCGTTGCGGCTGTCTCCCGAAACATCGTGCTCGGAGTCTTCGTGGCCCGAGATCTCCTCAGGCCATGACCCCTCGAGCAGGCAGACGCTCCGAACGCACCCATGAGTCTCTGCGCACTCTTGCTGGGACGAGTAGATTCCGGGCAGGACCTCCTTGGCAATCTCCACGCCGTAGTCCTCGACCGGGCACTTCCTCTCCATCTTGGATCTCATCTCCATCTCCTCGTAATTTCCGCGAGGGACGAAAGTTAAAATTACCACCCTGGGGGGTGAGGTCAACCGTTTTCTGTGACGCGCCGCATCCCCCGTTTGCCAAGGCAACGCAGGAGCGCGACGCAATACATTGAATGCAGTGCGCAATGACAACGGCAAACTGGGCTCTGCGCTGCAGCAGGCACTGCAGCCCGAATGCGGCGCCTCGCGCGCAACCGCGCTGCCGTTGAAAAAGCCAAGGAATATCAACAGCGAATAGCGTAGACCCGGGGCCGCTCCTCACAGCAGGCGTTCGGTCTGGAGGATGATCTCCGTGGCGGTCGCGCTGTCGTAGATCAGGCCGTTCTTGGCGGTAGTGGTCATGCGGGTAGTCGCGGGGCTGAGCGCCTCCAGCTCGACCTCGATGTCCCGTTCTTTGGCCTTGGCCTTGATGAGTTCCCCGTGTTCCTGTTTCTCCACCGATTCGATCTTGAACCCCATCTGATTCAGGGATGCGACGGCTGCCTTTTTCACCCGCGGCAGCGGCTCGGTGAAGGTGCGGTAGACGATGCCGCCCAGGACGTGACCGACGCCGGTCGCGGCGCCGATACCGACCGCCGTGATGGTGAGCGGCTCGCATCCGGCAACAGCGAGTGAGATGATGAGCGCGGCAATACTGCGGAAAGTCATGTCGTAAGGTCTGGAGCCCCGCCTTTCTGTAATGCGCGGGGAGCCGTCACTTTAACCGACAACCCGTCTTCCGGGCCAGGAAAAAGTCCGTGCCGCCGGCACCGGATTGTCGAACCGTTGTCTAGACTTACGAGTGTGGTACGGCGTCCGCAGGGACCCAAGGAGGATTGTCCGGTGAACCCGAAACAGGTCGAAATTCTCGAGCGCGAGGTCTGCTACCAGGGCTTTTATCGCTTGGAGCGGCTGCGCCTGCGCCACCAGCTTTTCGCCGGAGGCATGAGTCCGGCCATTACCCGCGAGGTGATCGAAAAGGGCGATGTTTCCGCGGTGCTGCTGTACGACCCTCGACGCGACGAAGTGGTCATGATCGAACAGTTCCGGGTCGGGGCCCGCGACGATCCCCGGGGCCCCTGGCTGCTCGAAATCGTCGCCGGGCTGATCGAGGAAGGCGAGACCCCGGAGGCGGTGGCGATGCGGGAGGCGATGGAAGAAGCCGGCTGCGCCGTCACCGACCTCCTCCCCATGGCGACTTTTTATGTGAGCCCGGCCAAGACCTCCCAGCGCACCTGGCTCTACCTCGGGCGGGTGGACGCATCCCGGGCCGGCGGCATTCACGGCCTCGCGCACGAGGGCGAAGACATCCGGGTCGTGTGCCTGCCCAGTGACGAAGCCGTTACCCTGGTGGAACAGGGTCGCGCCGACTCTGCCTGGCCCATGATCGCGCTGCTCTGGTTTGCGCGGCACCGGGAGATGGTGCGCAGCCGCTGGTTGACGGCGCGCTGAGTTCCGCCCATGAGAGAAACACTGCCCGACGAAATGCGCGCCCTGGTGCTGCACCACCACCATGGGGACCGGGAACAGGCGCTGCGAAGCCTTGCCGTGGAGACCCGGCCCGTTCCGGCCCCGGGCCGCGGTCAGGTCTTGGTCAGAGTCGCCGCGGCACCCTGCAATCCCTCCGACGTGCTTCTGCTCCAGGGACTGTATGGCGCCAGCAAGACGCTGCCCGCGGCGCCCGGCTGGGAGGGCGCCGGCACCGTGGTGGCGGCGGGGCCCGGCCTCCTCCCGCGCTGGCTCCTTGGCCGCCGGGTCGCCTGCGCCAGCCAAGCTGACGGCGACGGCACCTGGGCCGAGTACTTCCTGGCGCCTGCGTCTATGTGCATCCCCCTCTCGCGGGATGTGGACGACGAACAGGGTGCCATGCTCATGGTGAATCCCGTCACCTCGTATGCGCTCCTTGACATGGCGCGGGCCGGAAAGCACCGCGCCGCGGTGAACCTGGCGGCCGCCAGTCAGGTGGGACGGATGCTGGTCCGGCTCGCGGGTGCCGAGGGCTACCCCATGATCCACGTGGTGCGCCGCTCCGAGCAGGCTGCGCTGTTGCGCGAGCTTGGCGCCGAGCACGTGCTCGACTCATCCGCCACGGGCTTTGCCGGGGAACTGGGCGAACTGTGTGGCCGCCTGGGCGCCACCATCGCCTTCGACCCCATCGCCGGCGCAGCGTCGGGTGCGGTGCTGGCGGCGATGCCGAAGCGATCAGTGCTCGTGGTCTACGGCACCCTCGCCGAGGAGCCCTGCGGCGGCTTCAACCCCGCCGATTTCATCTTTGGCGAAAAGCGCGTGGAGGGTTTCTGGCTCCGGGCCTGGATGGACCGCCAGGGCCTGCTCGGCCGCATCGCCGTGACTCATCGCGTGCAGCAAATGGTGGCGCGGGGCGTACTGTCCAGCACCGTGGCCCTGCGTCTTTCGCTCGACGAAGCGCCGCAGCGCCTGGCGCATCATCTGTCGGCCGCCACTACCGGTAAGGCCCTCATACTCCCGCATTTGGGGCGGAGCACTACTGCATGAATTACGTCACCCTTCCCGATTCCGACCTGCGCGTTTCCGACCTCTGCCTCGGCACCATGACCTGGGGCGAGCAGAACGGCGAGGCCGAGGCCCACGCCCAGTTGGACTTCGCCCTCTCCAGCGGGATCAATTTCATCGACACCGCGGAGATGTACCCGGTGCCCCCGGGCCCCAGCACCCAGGGGCGCACTGAAGAGTATCTCGGCAGCTGGCTCGCCAAGGGGCCCCGCGACCGGGCGATCGTCGCCAGCAAGGTCGCAGGGCCGGGGCGCCGGGACTGGGTCCGGGCCGGGCGCACCGAGCTCACCCGCGACAATATCCAGGAGGCCTGCGAGGGAAGCCTGCGGCGCCTGCGGACCGATTATCTGGATCTCTATCAGATCCACTGGCCGGAGCGGAACGTGCCCTTGTTCGGCCGGGCGCGCTTCGATCCAGCGCGGGAGCGCGCGGCGACGCCCATGCTGGAGCAGGTCCGGGCCATGGACGGACTGATCCGCGCCGGAAAGATCCGCCATTGGGGCGTGTCCAACGAAACCACCTGGGGTGTTTGCGAGTTCAGCCGCCTGGCCCGGGAACACGGGCTGGCCCGGCCCATCACCATCCAGAACTGCTACAACCTTTTGACGCGCAACTTCGAATGGGACCTGGCCGAGGCCAGCTTCCGGGAGCGCGTTTCCTTGCTCGCCTACAGTCCCCTGGCCATGGGCGTGCTCACCGCCAAATACGCCGAGGGAAGCCGGCCCCCGAATGCCCGGCTCTCCTTGTTCCCCGCTTTCGGCGAGCGCTACCGCAGGGAGACCGTCGTGGCTGCCGCTGCCCGGTATGCCGCCATCGCCCGGCGCCGCGGCATGACTCCGTCCCAGCTCGCCATCGCCTTCGCCCGGACCCAATGGTTCACCGCCTCCACCATTGTCGGAGCCACATCCATCGAGCAGCTCTCGGAAAACATCAGCGCTGGGGAGGTGGGCATCGACGAGGCATTGATGGAAGAAATCGACGCGGTGCACGCCCACTACACCAGCCCCGCGTCCGGCCTCTGAATTCGCGGGCGCTCCCGGAGGCTCGCGGCAACCGTTAGACTTCGCTGCCTGCCGCTCCCGGCCGCTAGCCTGTGACCGCCACCGTCATCATCGTATTCGCCCTCGTCTACCTGGGCATGATCCTGGGCGGGCTGCCGTTCTTCCAGCTCGACCGGACGGGGGTAGCGCTGCTCGGGGCCATCGTGCTGGTGGCCAGCGGGGACCTGAGCCTGGAGGAAGCCGTCCGCGCCTTCCAGAACACCGTCCTGGCGGCGGAAGGCATGGCGATGCTGGCCGGCGCGGGGGTGCGCCTCGAGGAACCGGCCACGCTGTTCGTATCCCCGGTGATCCTCAGCAACGTCGTCTCCAACGTGCCGGCGGTGATGCTGCTGCTGCCCGCCGCCACGCATCCCATGGCAGGAACGTTGCTCGCCCAGGGCGCGACGCTGGCCCGCCACCTGTTTATCGTCGGCAGCATCGCGAGCATCATCGTGGTGGACGTCGCCGGGCGCCGCGGCGTACGCATCGACTGGCGCCGCCACGCGGGGGTTGGCATTCCCGTTACCTTGGCGAGCGTCGGGATCACCGGCGCGTGTCTGGCCCTGCGCATGGCATGAGCAGGCTTCACGGAGCAAACACGGCGGTAACCGGCAGGTGATCGGAGGCGACCCGCGCCAGGGGGCTGGTGTGAGCACGAAGCTCCCGCAACATCCGTTTCGGTCGCGCCCAGATGCGGTCCAGGGCGAGCAGGGGAAAGCGCGCCGGGAAGGTTGGCGGGGCCGCGGTTTGCATGAAGTACGTGTGCAGCCGCCGGGACGGCTGGCTCCAAAAAAACCACTCGTTGAGATCTCCCATCATCACCGTCGCCGGGCGCTCCGATTCCTTCAGCGCGGCAAGCAGCCTTTGCACCTGATGACGCCGTTCCGCCGGGCCCAGACCCAGATGCGTGGCCAGTACCCGCAACGCGCCGTCCGGCAGCCTGATGTCGACATCGATCGCGCCACGGGGCTCCCGCCCCTGCACGCTCAAATCAATGCGGCGCACCGCCAGGATTGAGGCGCGGGTGAGGACGGCGTTTCCATAGCTGCCCCGGTGGTGGATCAGCGTCGGCCCGGCGATGGGCGTTAGCCCGGTGCGCGCCGCCAG
>DKBC01000211.1 GCA_002451065.1 Betaproteobacteria bacterium UBA6910 | reverse complement strand
CTTCTCCTGCCGCATCCTGCGCGGGGACCGGGTGGGGGTGATCGGGCCCAACGGCGCCGGCAAGACCACGCTGCTGCGCCTCATCCTGGGCGAGCTGGCGCCGGACTCGGGGACGATCCGCCGCGGCACCCGCCAGCAGGCGGCCTACTTCGACCAGTTCCGCGAGGCCCTGGACCCGGAGGCGGCGCTCACCGAGGTCATCTCTCCCGGCTCCGAGTACGTGGAAATCGGCGGCACCCGCAAGCACGTCATCGGTTACCTGGGCGATTTCCTGTTCCCGCCCCAGCGGGCGCGATCGCCGGTGAAGAGCCTGTCCGGCGGCGAGCGCAACCGCCTGNNCGAGCCCACCAACGACCTGGACATGGAGACCCTGGAGCTGCTGGAGCAGTTGCTCGCGGACTACGACGGCACCCTGTTTCTGGTGAGCCACGACCGCGCCTTCCTGGACAACGTGGTGACCCAGGTCATCGCCTCCGAGGGCGACGGCAACTGGATCGAGAACGCGGGGGGCTACGACGACTGGGCGTCGTGGCGCGCGAGGCAGCGCGCGGAGCAGGGGACAGAGAAGAAATCGAAAGAATACGCCGCTCCAGCCCGGCGTGCCGAAAACGGCAAGGCAAAATCCGGCCGGCTCAGCTTCGAGGAGCGGAAGGAACTGGAGGGACTCCCGGCGCGCATCGCCCACCTGGAGGCGGAGCAGAAGGCCCTCACCGCGCGCCTGGAAGATCCCGCGCTTTATGGGAGCGAGCCCCGGGAAGCGCAGCGCATCGCCGAGCGCCTGGGGGAGATCGAAGGCGAGTTGATGGCGGCCCTGGAGCGCTGGGAGGCGCTGGAGTCCCGGGCGGTGTCCTGAATGCGGGACCGCCTCAGAAGGGGGGCTTTTCCCGGCCGGGCCTTAAGTCTCGGTTAAGCTCCATGTAGGAGAATCCGACCCTTATCGCCGGGTTGCCGAATTATCGCGGCGGCGCTTCCTTTCCCTGGCGTGATACCGCGGTTATCGGGCGGTCACTCTCCCCGAATCGGGGACGGCGTCGTGATTCCGCGACGACCGGTTCGGCCGTCGCCTGGATGGAGGATCATGCATGAGTTCCGAACACGAAACGCGACTCCGGGCGTTACTGCAGCGCCTGGTGCGGGCGCAAGTTGCGCAGAAGGATTCCACCTCGGAACGTCTCATCCGCGAGGCTCTTCAGCGACAGCCGGACGCCGCCTACCTGCTAACCCAGCGGGTGCTGGTGCTGGAAGCCGCCTTGGAAGAAACGCGCGAGCAGATGGCGCGGGTGCAGTCCGCGCCGATTGCGCCACCGGTTCCGGTGGGCGACGGGAAATCCCGCCGCATGGCGCGCCTGAAGCATGCCGCGGCTGCGGGCGTGGCAGCCGGCGCGTTCCTGTTTCAGGGCGTGGACGATCCTGCGAATGGCGCGCGCTTGAGGGGCGGACCGAACTCGGGACCGGAGGCCGTGATCGAACTCGCGCTGGACGGCGAGGCCTCCCGCGGCCTCGACCGGACCCGGCAGACCGCGAGTGAGGCATTGATCTACTTCGACGGATATCTGGTGGCCGGCGACGACGAGGACGCTGGTCTGGCCTGAGCGCCCCCGCGGTCGGGCGGGCTCTGCATCAAGCGACCGGGGCGCGGGGAACCGGCGCCATTCCCCCAACTGCCGCCGCTGGGTCTAGCGGATGTTCTCGGCGGCAGTGAGCGCCACCTTGTCGCCCAGGAAGCCCACCGTGATGTGGCGCTTTTCGTCGCCCCACACGCAGCTCTTCATGCCCATGGCGTCGCTGCATTTGTCGGGACTGCCGAGGATGCCCTTCACTTCGTCGAAGGTCATGCCGGCCTTGACCTTCTGGTAATTCTCGTGGGTCACCTTGCTGCAGGCGGTAAATGCCAGCGCCAGGGCCGCAATCGCCAGGATCCTGAATTTCATCGGAGCTCCTTTGCCAGTATTTTTTGGACGGGCGCAATTTTCTCACGAGACGCCGGGGTTGGGGCCCGATAAGTGCGCCCCGCCGGGCCGACGTGCAACACCCGCGCCCGGCTGGTACCATGCCGGCCGAAGAACCAGCCGAAACGAAACTAATGTCTTTCAATCTCCCCGCGGACCACCCGCAGCGCCTACCCCTCCACAACGAGGTGCATGCCCGGCCGCCGGAGGCCCTGCAGGCACCACTGCGGCTGTCGTTTCTGGCGCTGATTTCGGAAAGCACCGAGCGGGAGCGGGAGATCGCCCTGGTCAGGGAACTGGCGGAACGATACGGGCGGGCACCGCCGCCGCCCGACGCCAACCATTACAGCGACAACCTCGGGCCGTTCCGCATCAAGTGGGAGCGCCACACCGAGTTCACCCGCTACAAGTTCATCGCGGAGGGCGCGTTCGACGACCCTTTCGCGCAGCCCGCGATCCAGGTGCTTCCTCCCGACTGGCTTGCGGCGTTGTCGGGGCGGGTGATTACGGCGGCCCACCTTGGCCTGCAAGTGGCCGGTGCGAGTCCCGCGGACCCGGGTGAGGTCGCCGCGCGCTACTTCGGCGGCAACACCCTGATCGGATCGGGCGTTGCCGGCGGCGGCGCGGTGGCACTCACGGACTTCCGCATCCACGACGACGGCTTCAGCCGCTATCTGGTCGAAAACCAGCGCATGAGCCGGCGCCAGGCGGGGCGCATGATCCAGCGCCTCATGGAAATCGAGACCTACCGCATGCTCGCCTTGCTGGCGCTGCCGGTGGCACGGCAACTGGGTCCTTCCCTTGCGGACTGGGAGGGGCAACTGGTGGAGATCACGACCGCCATGGCCGGTGCGGTGGAGCAGGACGAGCCGCTGCTGCTGGACCGGCTGACGCGGCTGTCGGCCGCCATCGAGAGCAGCCTCTCCAGCACCCACTACCGGTTTGGGGCGGCCAACGCCTACTACGAGCTGGTGGATCGGCGCATCGCGGAATTGCGGGAGGAGCGCATCCAGGGCCTGCAGACCTTCGAGGAATTCACCGAGCGGCGCCTCGCGCCGGCCATGAACACCTGCCGCTGGATCGGGGCTCGGCAACAGTCCCTCTCAGAGCGCGTGGCGCGGGCGAGCCAGCTGCTCAGCACCCGGGTGGACATCACCCGCGAAAAGCAGAACCACGCGCTGCTGGAATCCATGAACCGGCGCGCCAAGCTGCAGCTCCGCCTGCAGGAGACGGTGGAAGGGCTGTCGGTTGCCGCCATCACCTACTACGTGGTCGGATTGATCGGCTATGCCGCCAAGGGGCTGAAGGCGGGGGGCATGGCGCTTGATCCCGACATCGTGATGGGGCTGAGCATCCCGCTGGTGGCCCTGGCGGCGGCCCTGGGCGTGCGCCAGATCCGGCGCATGGTGAAGCGGGAGCGGGCCCCCGCCGGGGGCTGACCCGGACGCGCCCGGCTGCTAGGCCCTTTGATATAGTGGTGCCGCGCCGGTGACGCCCGCACAGTTTTTATGGAACACGTCGTCCTCTCTCTTGCCCTGATTGCGCTGCTCGGCGCCGCATGCCAATGGGTGGCCTGGCGCAGCAAGCTGCCCGCGATCCTGTTCCTGCTGCTCACGGGGATTTTGGTGGGTCCGGTGCTGGGCTGGCTCGACCCGGATGCCCTGTTCGGTGAGCTGCTGTTCCCCATGGTCTCGCTCGGAGTGGCCGTCATCCTGTTCGAGGGCGGCATCACCCTGCGCTTCGAGGACATTCGCGGCCTGGAAAAGGTGGTGCGCCGCATGGTGACCACGGGCGTAGCGACCACCTGGCTGGTCGCGGCGGTGGCCGCTCATTGGCTGGTCGGTTTCGGCTGGGAGCTCTCCTTCCTGTTCGGTGCCCTGGTGGTGGTCACGGGGCCGACCGTGATCGTGCCGATGCTGCGCACGGTGCGCCCGACTCCCAAGGTCGCCGAGGTGTTGCGCTGGGAAGGCATCGTCATCGATCCCGTGGGGGCGCTGCTGGCGGTGGTGGTCTATGAGTTCCTGGTGGCGCAAAGCGCCGGCACCGCGTTCGTCAGCACCCTGATCACCTTTGCCGGCGTGCTGGCGGGGGGATCGGCGGCGGGAGCCATCATGGGCCAGGCCCTGGGCTGGCTGCTGCGCGGCCACCTGCTGCCGGATTACCTGCGCGCGGTGACCACCCTCGCGGTGGTTTGCGCCACCTTCGCCGCCTCCAATGCCATGGCCCACGAGTCCGGCCTGCTGGCGGTGACGGTCATGGGCATCTGGCTCGCCAACATGAAGAACGTGCCCCTCGAGGACATTCTGGACTTCAAGGAAAGCCTCAGCGTCCTGCTGATTTCCGTTCTGTTCATCGTGCTGGCGGCGCGGCTGCATTTCGACGAGCTCAAGCTCCTGGGCACCGGGGCCATCGGCGTGTTCCTGGTGATTCAGTTCGTGGCTCGGCCCCTGAAGATCGCCCTTACCACCATCGGCTCCCAGCTCAGCTGGCGGGAGAAGGCGTTGCTGTCCTGGATTGCGCCGCGGGGCATCATCGCGGCGGCGGTGTCCGCGCTGTTCGCCCCCAAGCTCGAGGCGCTGGGTTTCGAGCAGGCCCATTTCCTGGTGCCCCTCACTTTCGTCGTGATCATCGGGACGGTGGTCCTGCAGAGTGCCACCGCCGGCGTCCTCGCGCGCTGGCTGGGAGTCGCCGAGCCGGAGCCCAAGGGCGTGCTCATCGTCGGTGCCAACCCGGTGGCCAGGGCCATCGGCAAGGCGCTGCAGGACGCGGGTTTTCGGATCCTGCTGGCCGACAATTATTGGGAGAGCGTGTCCAAGGCCCGCCTCGCGGGATTGCGCACCTTTTACGGCAACCCGGTGTCGGCCATGGCGGACCGGCAACTGGACCTGGTGGGCGTGGGCAAGATGATCGGGCTTTCGCCCCAGCCGGAGCTCAACGCCCTGGCGGCGGTGCGCTACCGGGCGGAATTCGGACGCAACGCCGTGTTCCGTCTGCCCGAGGCACCGCGCAAGAACGGCGGCAAGGAGGAGCGTGGCCCCGACCAGGGCCGCATCCTGTTCTCCGAGGATGCGGATTATGACCGGGTCGCGTCCCTGCTGGGTAGCGGCGAGCTGCGCGGCACCCAGATCACCGAGTCGTTCAAGTGGGACGCTTATCGCACCCAGAATCCGGAAGCGCTCGTGCTGTTCAGCCTCGATGACCGCAAGAGGCTGACGTTCGTCGAGGCGGGTGCCAAGTTCCAGGCCAAGGAGGGCTGGACGGTGTACGCGGTGCACCCCAAACCCGCGCCGGCAGACAAGGCTTAGCAGTCGCAGTCAGGCGCGGGTTGGAGCGGCCCGCGTTCCATGCCAAAACTTCCGCACGTCCTGCATAATCTGCGCTTTCATTTTCTGCACTCTCATCGCCATGGCCCAGTATGTCTACACCATGAACCGGGTGGGGAAGGTCGTCCCTCCCAAGCGCCAGATCCTCAAGAACATTTCACTGTCGTTTTTTCCGGGAGCCAAGATCGGCGTGCTGGGTCTCAACGGCTCCGGCAAGTCCACCCTGCTCAGGATCATGGCCGGACTCGACACCGAGATCGAGGGCGAGGCGATTCCCATGCCCAACCTGAAGATCGGTTTCCTTCCCCAGGAGCCTCAGCTCGATCCCGGGGAAACCGTGCGGGAGGCGGTGGAGGAGGGGCTGGGCGATGTTTCCGACGCCAAGCAGAGGCTGGAGCAGGTCTACGCCGCGTACTCGGAGCCCGACGCCGATTTCGACAAATTGGCGGAGGAGCAGGCGCGGCTGGAGGCCATCATCAGCGCCAGCGACGGCCACAACACCGATCTGCAGATGGAGATCGCCGCCGACGCCCTGCGCCTGCCG
>DKBC01000052.1:5029-6183 GCA_002451065.1 Betaproteobacteria bacterium UBA6910 | reverse complement strand
CCCTTGGCACCTATTACCTGCGTCACGTTCTGGATTTGTTCGACAACCAGCCGGTGCTGGCTGCGGCTGCCTACAATGCCGGGCCGGGCCGCGCCCGCCAGTGGCGGGAGGCGCGGCCCATGGAGGGCGCGGTGTACGCCGAGACCATCCCGTTCACCGAAACCCGCCTTTATGTGAAAAAGGTCATGGGCAATGCCGCGTACTACGCGGCGGCCTTCAACCAGCCCATCCGCTCCCTCAAGCAGCGTTTGGGAACCGTCCTGCCGCCCCAAGGCGCGGAAAAGGCCATCGAAAAGGACGAGTAGCCGCTGAGCGGGTGGCGGGGGGCGGCTGCGTTAGAATAATCGCCTCGGCGGAAAAGGGGGTGGCAGAAGCATGGAAATCAAGAACGTCTGCGTGATTGGCGGGTCCGGATTCGTGGGCAGCCATATCGTCCATCTGCTCTCGGCAAGGGGAATCGGCGTACGGGTGCCGACGCGCAACCGGGAGCGCCACAAGTCCCTGATCGTGCTGCCCACGGTGGACGTGGTGCAGGCCGACGTCCAGGATCCTGCCACGCTCCAGCGGCTGCTGGCCGGCACGGACGCGGTCATCAACCTGGTGGGCATCCTCCACGAGACCGGCGGCGGCAACAATTTCCAACGCGTTCACACCGAGCTGCCGCGCCGGGTGGTCGATGCGGCCAAGGCGACCGGGGTGCGGCGCCTCCTGCACATGAGTGCGCTCCATGCTTCAGTTTCCGGTCCCAGCCTTTACCTGCGCAGCAAGGGCGAGGCGGAGAAACTGGTCAGGGAATCCGGACTGGACTGGACCATGTTCCGGCCGTCGGTGATTTTCGGCCTTGGGGACTCCTTCCTCAACCTCTTCGCCGGGCTGGTGCGCAAACTGCCGGTCCTGATGCTGGCCAAGCCCATGGCCCGGTTTCAGCCGGTTTTTGTGGAGGACGTGGCCCGGGCTTTTGTGACCAGCCTGACCAGCGCGGAGACCATCGGCCAGTCCTACGACCTGTGCGGCCCGAAGGTGTACACCCTGCGCGAGATCATCGAGTACGTGGCGCGGCTCACCGGGCGCCGCCCCGCGATCATCGGACTCGGGGACGGTCTCTCCTACCTGCAGGCGACGATGATGGAACTGCTTCCGGTCAAACTCATGAC
>DKBC01000052.1:0-5019 GCA_002451065.1 Betaproteobacteria bacterium UBA6910 | reverse complement strand
ATCCACGCCGGACGCTAGTCCCTGGCGCTTGGAGCAAGAACGAACGGATCGTTTAACGCAAGGAGCGCGAAGTCCGCGAAGGCGGAGCATTGTCACGACCCGCGCCTTTACTTCTTCCCGTGCTTCCCCGTGAAGTCGTTTCTCCACTGGATTTCCCGGCCTCCCCGCATCCCCGTGGCTAAAATCCCGTCATGAAGGTCTACCGCGTGGGCGGCTCGGTGCGCGACGAGCTGCTCGGGCTGAAGGTCCAGGACCACGACTACGTAGTGGTCGGCGCCAACCCCGAGCAGATGGTCGATCGCGGCTTCAAGCCGGTGGGCAGGGACTTTCCGGTTTTCCTCCACCCCGAAACCAAGGAGGAGTACGCCCTGGCCCGGACCGAGCGCAAGACTGCCCGCGGCTACAGGGGCTTCCAGGTCTATACCGCGCCGGACGTCACCCTGGAGCAGGACCTGGCACGGCGCGACCTCACCATCAACGCCATCGCCGAGGACGAGGCGGGGAACATCATCGATCCCTACGGGGGCGTGCAGGACCTGCGCGCCGGAATTCTGCGCCATGTGAGTCCGGCCTTCGCGGAAGATCCGGTGCGGGTGCTGCGGGTGGCGCGTTTTGCCGCCCGCTTCGGCTTTCAGCTCGCTCCGGAAACCCTCCGGCTGATGCGCAACATGGTGGAGACCGGGGAGGTGGATGCGCTGGTTCCGGAGCGGGTATGGCAGGAGCTGTCCCGGGGGCTCATGGAGAAGACGCCGTCCCGCATGTTTCTTGTGCTGCGCGACTGCGGCGCGCTGGCGCGCATCGTGCCCGAGGTGGACCGGCTGTTCGGCGTGCCCCAGCCGGAGATCCACCATCCGGAGATCGACACCGGCGTGCACGTGATGATGGTGGTGGACTACGCGGCGAGGCGCGGATGGCCCCTGCCAGCGCGCTTCGCAGCCCTCACCCATGACTTGGGCAAGGGGACCACGCCGCCGGAGGAATGGCCGCGACACAAGGGCCACGAGCAGCGTAGCGTGGAGCTGGTGCAGGGCCTGTGCGAGCGGCTCCGGGTTCCGGCGGACTGCCGCGATTTGGCGGTCATCACGGCCCGCTTCCATGGTGACGTGACCAAAGCGCTCGAATTGCGCCCTTCGACCCTGCTCAAGGTTCTGGAGGGCACCGACGCCTTTCGGCGACCCGAGCGCTTCGAGGAGTTCCTGCAGGCCTGCGCCGCCGACTTCCACGGCCGCACCGGCTACGAGGCCCGGCCCTTTCCCCAGGCCGAGCGCCTGCGCGCGGCGCTGGCCGCCGCGCAAGCGGTGGATGCCGGCGCCATCGCTTCCGCCGCGGCAGATCCGTCGCAGATCGGAGCGCGGGTCCACGAGGCCCGGGTGCACGCCGTGCGCGACGCCCTGAATCTGGAGTGAGGTCTTCCTGCTCTCAGGCCGGGCGATAGCGCGACTGCACCACCCCGCCCGGATAGGCCCGGGAGCCGGAGAGCGTCAGTCTTTGCGCGCCGCCGCCGCCCGCGATCAGCGGGAATCCGGCGCCGAGGACCACCGGCATCACCGATACGACGTATTCGGTGATCAGGCCTTCCGCCCGGAACGAGGCGGCGAGCAAGCCGCCGCCCACCAGCCAGGTCCGCGTTAAGCCCCTGCGTTTCAGTTCCGCGACCGCCGCGGCGGGGTCATCGGCCTGCAAAGTCATGTCCGGATGCCCGGGCGCAAGGTCGCGCCGGGAAAAGACCACGCAGGGCTTCCCCGCATAGGGCCAGGAAGCGAAAGTCAGACATTGCTCGTAGGTGCGCCGCCCCATGAGCACAATGTCCACCGAAGCATAAAAGTCCGCGTAGCCGTAGTCCTCGCCGGTGGACTCGAAGGGGGCCAGCCAGTCGACGCTGCCATCGGGGGTGGCGATGAAACCGTCCAGGCTTGCGGCGACGTAGTAGACGACTTCGATCATGAGAAGGGCTCACCCCGTACGGCCGGCGGTCCCGGCAGGCAATGAAAGAATCTCGTACTAACCGCCGTGGGCCGCCGCCCGCGCCGCTTTCAGCTCGGCCCGGGCGTCGTCGAAGTCCTCGTAGCGCCGGCCGTTGGTTCGGCCATACCAGTAGCGGCTGTTCGACTCGTCGCCCTCTATCTTGTGCAGGACGGCGTGAATCCAGCACGCCAGGGGATCGCTCATCTCCTGCACGATTTTGTGGGCCCGGTCCCATTGCTCGGCCAAGGCGGCTTCGATGGCAACTTCATGCTGGTTCTTCATGGCAGTCTTGTCTTTCCATCGGCCCGCACCGCCTCCAGCCCGCGCTGCCGATGACAGGAAAGTACAGATGATAAGGCAGCCGCGTCATGGCGGATATCCTTTCGGCATTCGGGTCGCGTCATCTTAGGGGAGATGGAGCGGTAAAATAGGCCTTCGAGCATACGCGTTCCTTTTTTCAGACCTCCGATGCATCTCGGCCTTTCTCCGGTCGCTCTCGTTATCGCCGGCGGGCTCGCCCTCGGCGTGGCCTTCGGCGCCATCAGCCAGCGCTCGCGCTTTTGCCTGATCGCGGCGGTGTCCAATTACGCGCTGATCCGGGACAGCCGCCAGCTCCAGGCCTGGATCGCGGCGTTCGCAGTGGCGCTGATCGCCGCCCAGGCCCTGGAAGGGGCGGGCCTGGTCGTCCTGGCGGAATCCGGCTATCGGCGCGGCGGCCTCGACTGGCTGGGCGCGCTGGCCGGCGGGCTGATCTTCGGCATCGGCGGTGCGCTGGCGGGGGGGTGCGCCGGGCGCACGGTGGTGAACGCCGCGGCGGGCGGCGTCGGCGCCATGCTGGCGCTGATGGCGTTCGCGGCCTGCGCCTGGGCCACGCAGTTTGGCTTCCTGGAGCCGTTGCGGGTGCGCCTCGCCCTGGCCACCTCGGTCCAGGTGGGCGATCTCTCGGCGGCGGCCCTGCTCGGGGTCCCCGCCCTCGGAGTGGCCATCGCCCTGGGGCTAACGGCGGTTGGCGCGATCTTTGTCCTCCGCCTGCACGGCTCCATGGCGGCGGTGGGCGTCGCGGTGGGCGCGCTGGTGGCGGCGGGCTGGTGGTTGACGGGCATCGCCGCCGAGGAGAGCTTCGGCGAGCTGCACCCGGAGTCCCTTACCTATTCCGGGCCCCTGGCGCGCGCCGTAGCGCTGATCATGGGGCAACGATTGTCGGCGGCGGCGTTTGGCATCGCGCTGCTGGTGGGCACCCTGCTGGGGGCGTTCGGGGCTGCGGCGCTGTCCGGCGACCTGCGCTGGACCCTGCCGGCCAAGGGCCGCTGCCGCTACTACGTCGTTGGTGGCGCACTGATGGGCGTCGGCGCGACCCTGGCCGGGGGCTGCAACGTCGGCATCGGGCTCACAGGATCATCCACGCTCTCGGTGAACGCGTGGCTGGCGACGGTGTCCATCGTGCTCGGCATCCGCCTCGGTTTGGCGCTGCTGGAGCGCGCCGAGGCCGGCGCGAAATGAACCAATAACCGGAAGCGGAAGGGAGGCAAGCGTGATCGATCTTTACACCTGGTCCACGCCCAACGGGCGCAAGGTGTCCGTGATGCTGGAGGAACTGGGGCTGCCCTACAGGGTGCATCCCATCGACATCAACAAGGGAGACCAGTTCACGCCCGAGTACGTGGCCATCTGCCCCAACAGCAAGATCCCGGCCATCACGGACCCGGATGGGCCGGACGGCAAGCCCATCACCCTGTTCGAGTCGGGCGCGATCCTCATCTACCTGGCGGAGAAGACCGGCCGCTTCCTGCCTCGGGAGCCCCGGGCGCGCTATGTCACGCTGGAGTGGCTCATGTTCCAGATGGGCGGTGTCGGCCCGTTCTTCGGTCAGGCCCACCATTTCATGAAGTTCGCCAAGGTCGAGGTGCCCTACGCCATCGAGCGCTACGGCAAGGAAACGAAGCGCCTTTACGGCGTCATGGACCGGCAACTCGGCGGCAACGCCTATCTCGCCGGCCCCGACTACACCATTGCCGACATCGCCACCTATCCCTGGGTGTCGCGGTTCGAATTCCACCGTGTGGACCTCGCCGAGTTCCCCAACGTCAAGCGCTGGTTCGACGCCATCGGCCAGCGCCCGGCGGTGAAGAAGGGCATGGCGGTGCCGTCGGTGTGACTTGGCAAGGGCATGTGGCCTTTTAACGCATGGATTAACCAGGTATTTGGAAGGTGCGACTTCCAATCGACGTATTATAGTGCGTCAATTGGGGGGCATATTTCACGTCGGGCGGCTAGGTGATGATACTGCGACACGCGAATACCATTGGCTCCATAGCCGTTGTAGGTGCGTTGGTGTTGCTCCTTATCGGCCTTATCCTTCGCGCAGCTGGAATCGCGTCCTTTCTGGTGGTGGCTGCTTGTGTAGCGTTGCCGTATCTAGTCATGCTTTTCGTCCATCATCGCTTCAGACCTGCCGGTTGGACTGTGGTTGTTTCACTCGTGGCATCGCTGTTCGTGGTGGGGTTTGGGGTTTGGCTTACACTTGACGCCCTGTTCATCTCCTTTGATCCCAAGAGCGCTGGACTCGCCATGTTTATCCTTCTTGCTTATCAATTTCCGCCCGCCATCGTTGCCCTGCTCGTGTGCCTGCTGGCCAAACGCATCGCAGGGCGCAACCAGCACCCCCCCAACCATTCGCTGAACACCGACGCTCTGCAAGCGGAGCGCCGGTTAGCTTAGTCGTTGACCTTCAGCATAGACGGCCGAACCCATGAAGGCGCTGCCAATCGTGTGGCAGAGGCTCGTGAGCCCCGAGGGCAGGACCTGCGATCGCTGCGAAGCCACCCACCGGCAGATGCTACGGGCGATGGAAAAACTCAGGCTATCCCTTCGCCCTCTGGGCATGGAGCCAATTCTTGAAATCCGGGAGATCGACGAGCGGACGTTCAAGTCCAACCCGTCGGAGTCCAACCGCATCTGGATCGCGGGGAGGCCCATGGAGGAATGGCTCGGCGCGAGCGTGGGAAGCAGCCCCTGCTGCTCGGTCTGCGGGACATCGGAGTGCCGAACGGTCCA
>DKBC01000075.1 GCA_002451065.1 Betaproteobacteria bacterium UBA6910 | reverse complement strand
GATGATGCAGAGCGTGTCGCCCTCCGCCACCGATTGTCCGAGTTCGGCGAACGGCTTGGCCCCCGGAGATGGCGAGCGGTAGAAGGTGCCAACCATCGGGGACTTGACTACATGCCCCTCGGCCTCGACCGCTTTCGGTTCCTCTTCCGGCGCCAGCGCAGCCGGCGGGGGCGGCGGCATGGGGGCCGGAGCCGCAACCCCAGGGCCGCCCGTCACCTGGGCAGCGCCGCTGCGATTGATGCGTACCCGCTCCTCACCCTCCGTGATCTCGAGTTCCGCGATGCCGGATTCCTGAACCAGTTCAATCAGCTTTTTCAGCTTTCTCAGGTCCACCATCAACCTCCCTTCCGATGGGCGAGCGCATACTGGAGCGCCAATTCGTAGCCCTGGGGTCCGAGCCCGCTGATCACGCCCACGGCAATATCGGAAAAATACGATTCCCGGCGAAAAGCCTCCCGGGCGAACACATTGGACAGGTGTACCTCGATAAACGGGATCTCCACTGCCGCCAAAGCATCCCGCAGCGCAACACTGGTATGCGTAAAAGCGGCAGGGTTGATAATGATGAACTCCGTGCCGTCGGTCGCCGCGTGTTGGATGCGCTCGATCAACGCGGATTCAGCATTACTCTGATAAAAATGCAGTTTAGCGCCGGCTTTTTCGGCGATTTTCGCCAAATTGGCATCGATCTGCGCCAAACTGGCTCGCCCATATATTTCCGGCTCGCGGGTTCCCAGCAAATTGAGATTGGGGCCGTGCACAACGAGAATCTTTTTCACGGCGGGGATTGTCCTCGAAACCGGACCGAAAGTCCATTGCGGGCTGCCGAGATGCGCGAACGGCGGCAAACGGCAAATAACCTGCTCTTATTTTCCTATATCAACGGGGAAATGACCGTTTCCAGCTTGGCCAGGTCCAGACCGCCCAGATGGCTTGCCACCACCCGCCCGCTGCGGTCCAGGATGGCGGTGAAAGGCAGCGCCGGTTGCGGATTTCCCGCTGCCCTCGAGGCCTCGATGACTGTCAGGGGAGCAATCAACGTCAGGTACGTGACCCCAAACTCTTTCAAAAAGACCCGCACCGATTCCCGATCATCCACGGCAATGCCGACAAAAATGACCCCATCTTCTTTGAATTTGGCTTGAGCTTTCACGAACTCCGGTATTTCCTCCTTGCACGGCTCGCACCACGTTGCCCAAAAGTTAACCACCAGCACTTGTCCTCTCCACTGGGAGAGCGGCCGGGTTTGGCCGTCCAAGTCGGGCAGGGAGAGCGCCAGGATCGCTTTTCCGCCCGCATCGGCAATCTCGGGCGACACTTCCCCTGCCTTCCTCTCGCCATCGAGGGAGCGGGCCAGGATACCGGCCACCAGGGCCGCGGCCGCCACCAAGCCGTAGCCAAGGCCTCGCCTAAGCGCGGGGGACATCAGCGAATAACCGCGTCCAGGGTGGCGAGGAAGCGTTCCGGATCGAGATAGCCGATCACCCGCGCGGCGACAATTTCCTTGCCCTGGGAGTCGAAAAACAGGATGCCGGGAGGCCCGAAGAGGCCGAACCGCTTGAGCAGGGCCACGTCATCGGCGCTGTTCGCGGTGACATCGACTTGCAGCAGCACCACATTGCCCAGGCGCTCCTGGACCCGGAGATCGGAAAACGTGAAGCGCTCCATTTCCTTGCAGGACACGCACCAGTCCGCATAAAAGTCCAGCATCGCAAAGCGCCCGTCGGTCCTGGCCAGACGGGCGTCGAGCTCCTGCACGCTGCGAACGCGCTCGAACCGCAGGTGGCCGGACTGGGACGAGGCCGAACCCGCCGCGGCAAGCCGCAGCCCGCTGAGCGGTTGCAGCACATCCCGGCTCCCCGACAGGGCGCCCACGAGCAGGGCCACCCCGACCAGCAGCGCCATGACGCCCACGCCTTTCCAGAACTTCCGCAAGCCGGACGCCCCGGGAGGCAGGGGATCGATGGCGTGCAAATAGATGGCGGACACGATGAGCAGGGACGCCCACAGCAGCATGTACAAGACCGAAGGGATTACTGGAGAGATGAGCCAGATGGCGAGCCCCAGCAGGAGCACCCCGAAAAACTGTTTCACCGACTGCATCCATCCCCCAGCCCGGGGCAGCAGGGCGCCGGCCGACGCTCCCACGGCGAGCAGCGGTACACCCATGCCGAGGGACATGGAAAAAAGGGCACTGCCGCCGAGAATCCAGTCCCCGGTCTTGCCGATGTAGAGAAGAGCCCCCGCGAGGGGCGCGGCAACGCAGGGACCCACGATCAACGCCGAGAGCACGCCCATGCTGAATACGCCGGCGAAGCGGCCGCCCGGCAAGCGGTTGCTCGCTTCTGTGAGGCGAGTCTGCAGGGCGCTGGGCAACTGGAGTTCATAGAAGCCGAACATGGAGAAGGCAAGCAGCACGAAAATGGCGGCAAAGGAACCAAGCACCCACGGGTTCTGGAGCGCGGCAGAGAGCAATGTTCCAGAGAGCCCGGCCGCTATTCCCGCAGCCGTGTAGGTGATCGCCATGCCAAAGACATAGACGCCCGAAAGGGCCAGGGCCTTTCCACGGGTGACATGGCGTCCCTGGCCGACGATGATCCCCGACAGGATCGGAATCATGGGCAGGACGCAAGGCGTGAACGTGAGCAGGAGCCCGGCCCCGAAAAACCCGGTGAGCAGTAGCCAAGAATTTCCCGCCCGCAGCAGATCGGAGAAACGGTCCGTGTCCGAGGCCGGGATCGAGGACGTTCCGCCTGCGGCCGGAGCGGCAGCCGCGGCGGCCCCGGTCATCGGAAGCGCGACGTCGAAGGCCTTGGAAATGGGCGGATAGCAGACGCTCTTGTCCTTGCAGCCCTGCCAGGTCGCATCGAGGGTGCCCCGAATCTCGCCCCCGGGATCGCGCTTCAGCGAAAGCACCGCCTGCACCGGCGTACGATAGATTTCCGTCTTCCCGAAATTCGGATCGTCCTTGACCTCCCCCGGAGGCAGGTCCACGCGCGCGATGCTGGCGCCGGGCAGGTTCTTCAGGGAAAAGGCGAACTTGTCCCGGTACAGGTAATAGCCCTTCTCCGGCGCGAAATCCACCACCAGCGTGCTCGCGTCGCGCACGCTCACGGAAACCAGGAATGCCTGCTCCGGCGGCAGCACCTCGTCGTCGCCGCCGACGCTCCCGCCCAGCTTCTCCTTAAGAGAATCCAGCAGTCCGCCCGAGCGGGGAGGCTCCGCGGCCGCCGCGGCCGGAATCAGGGAAAGGGTCGCCTGATCCTGTTTCGGCGTGTAGCACAAGCCCGCGTCGGCGCAGCCCTGGGATATCACCTTGAGCGTAAAGTCCGCGGCAGCGCCAGCGGCCGGCGCCACCGGGACCCGGACCCGCAGGTCGCCGCGGTAGATTTCGACGCGCCCGAAAATCGCGTCGTCCTTGATCTTGCCTCGGGGAAGATCCGCCTGACCGATGGAAACATCCGCCCTCGCCGATTCGAACTTAAACCGGTCACGGTAGAGGTAGTAACCGTCGGCGATCTGGAAACGAACCTCCGCGTTACGGGCATCCGCCATGCGGGCCGAGAACTGGAACGCCTTGTCGGGCTCCAGCAGATCGTCTTCCGCGCCAAACGCGGCGGAGGCGGCCAGCAACAGCAGGGGGAGGAAGAAACGCATCGAGGGGAGGAACTGATTAGTTGCGGCTAGGCCCGGGGCGGGGAAGTCTCGGCTGCCACCCAGTCGAGGTAACCCGCCAGGCCGGCACTGATTGGGACCGCCACGATTTCCGGAAGTTCGTAGGGATGCAGCGCGCGGACGGCATCTTCGACCCGCCCATACAATTCCGGCCGCGTCTTGATGAAGACCGGCACTTCGGGCTCCTGCTGCACCGCGCCCCGCCAGCGGTAAACCGAGGTGCACTCGCCCAGGACGTTGACACAGGCGGCGAGGCGCTCCGCAATGAGTCGCTCCGCGATGCGCAACGCGGTCTCACGGTTCGGCAGGTTGGTAATGACCAGCAGGGCTCCCATGCAGGGGGTCATTTTACCCGCAATCGGGCGCCTCGCCCGACGCCGCGGCGATCCCCCTCTCCACGGTCGGGTAGCGCAGACCCACCCGCAGCTCGCCCTTCACCCGCCGGTTGACGAGACGGCGCGACTCGCCCATGAAAGAAAGCAGGGACTCCGGAATGAGCCCCGCCGCTCCGGCCCGGCTCACCCGCGGCGGCCGCGGCAGCCCGAAGCGGTCCGCCACCAGATCGAAGTAATCGCCCATCTTCATCGGCGAGTCGTCGGACGCGTTGTATGCGCGCCCGCCCCCGCCGCGAAACAGGGCGGCGACCACCATCCGCGCCAGGTCATCGGCGTGCACGTGGTTCGTGAACCCGTCCTCGGCCGCGGCAATCGCCGGGGTCCGGCTCCGGACTCTTTCCAGCGGGAGCCGGTCCGCGGCGTAGATTCCCGGAACGCGCAGGATACTGACAGCGGCGCCATGGCGCCGGCCCCACGCGCGCACCAGGCGCTCGGCATCCACGCGGCGGCGCGCCCGGGCGGTTGTCGGCCGCAAGGGTCGCGTTTCCGGCACGCGCGCGCCGGCGCAGTCGCCGTAGACTCCGCTGGTACTGATGTAGACCAGGCGCTGTGGTACCATGCTGCCCTTCCCGAGGGCGGCCAGCAGCCGCGCGGTGCGCGGGTCGCGGTCTCCAACGTTCGGCGGCGGGGCAAGATGGATGACCGCCTGAGCCAAGCCGGCGAGCCGGTCCAGGGTCCGCCGCGAGTCCAGGTTTCCCAGGAGCGGAGTGATGCCCCGGGACCGCAGCAACGGAAACCGTTCCGGACTGTGGGAGAGTGCGAGCAGGCGGAACCGGCCGCCCAGCACGGATGCGGCGCGCAGGGCCACGTCTCCGCAACCAATGATCAACAGGCGTCTTTTCATCGCGCGCAGATTCTGACGGCAAACCCATGTCGCATCAAATCACGATCCGCCCCAGCGGCCATGTCTTCTCTCCCCGCAACGGAGAAACCATCCTGGAGGCAGCGCTGCGGGAGGGCTTTCCGCTGCCCTACGGATGCCGCAACGGCGCCTGCGGCACCTGCAAGGGAAAGGTAATCGAAGGCCGCGTCGATTACGGCAGCTTTCAGGAATCGACCCTCACGGCGGAGGACCGGGAACACGGGTATGCCCTGTTCTGCTGCGCGCGGCCGGAATCGGACCTGGTGATCGAGTGCCGTGAGATCAGCGCGGTGAAGGACATCCAGATCAAGACCCTCCCGTGCCGGGTACAGCGGATGGGGCGGGTCGCTGCCGACGTCATGGTGCTGCATCTCAAGCTCCCCGCCAACGAGCGGCTGCAGTTCCTGGCAGGCCAATACATCGACATGTTGCTCAAGGATGGGAAACGCCGCAGCTTTTCCCTGGCCAATGCGCCCCACGACGACGAGCTGCTGGAGCTGCACGTGCGCAACTATCCCGGCGGCACCTTCACCGAGCACGTTTTCCACCACATGAAGGAGAAGGACATCCTGCGCTTCGAAGGCCCCCTCGGCACGTTTTTTCTCCGGGAGGACTCCGACAAGCCGATCATACTGCTTGCCAGCGGCACTGGCTTCGCGCCGATCAAGGGCATCGTCGAGCACGCTCTTTACAAGGGCATGCGGCGTCCCATGCATCTCTACTGGGGGTGCCGGGTGCGCGCGGACCTTTACCTCAACGGGTTGGCCGAGCAATGGGCGCGGGACAACGCTGGATTTTCCTACACGCCCGTGCTCTCGGAGCCCCGCAGGGAGGATCAATGGACCGGGCGCACCGGACTGGTCCATGAAGCAGTGATGGCGGATTATGCCGATCTTTCGGGCCATCAGGTCTACGCCTGCGGCGCGCCGGTCATGGTCGAGGCCGCCCACCGGGATTTCACCTCCGCCCGCGGCCTGTCCGAGGACGAGTTCTACTCGGATGCGTTCACCACCGCGGTGGACCGCAGGCCGGCGACTTCCTGACCGCCGCGCCACGGGGCTAGCGGCACATCTCCAGGCTTTTGCGGTAGTGCTCGCGTGCCTCGTCGGCGTCACCCAGCCGCTCGGCCAGCTGGGCCAGGGCAATGTGGGCCTCCTGGCTGGGCGCGACCACGATGCTTGCCTCGAAGTAACTTCGGGCCTTCCCCCAAAGCTGCTGATGGGCGCAAAGCCTGCCCAGGGTCATCAGCAGTCCCGCGTCGTCATCGTGGCTGGTCAGCCACTTCTCTGCGCGCTCGAGCTGCGCCAGAGCGTCCTCTCCCAGGCATTCGCCGTAAAGAGCCACCAGCTCCGGCTGCCACGCTTCCGCCAACGCCTGCTCGATGATGCCGTGGGCCTTGACGCAATCGCCCGCTTCCATAAAAACCCGGGCCGCGACCTCGGCGATCTTCGGATCCCGCCGCTCGGCAGCAGGCATCTTTGACCAGTAGGCGCCAAGATCTTCTTTCTTGGGGGAGAGGCCCTTCAGTATCTCGATGCGCGCGCGGCGCCGCATCTGCTCCACAAGGGCGGCATCGAAGGCGTGCCGCTTATCCAGCTGATCCAGCAGCGCCAGCACCCGCTCCCAGTTGCCCAAGCGTTCCTGGATCCCGAGCTCCAGGCGCAGCGCGCCGGTGTGGGGCTTTGCCTCCACTTCCCGCAGACCCTCGATCACCGCCAGGGCTTCGGCGGGACGCTGCTCCTTGCTCAGGAGCTCAGCCTGGGTCATCAACCGCAGCACCTTGTCATCCGGCGCCTCGGATGCCGCAGATGCAAGGTAGCGGTCCCGGTCCTCGAACTTGCGCAGTTCCTGGGCGGAGCGCGCCGCCACCACCGCGCTGAGCACCGGCTGCTCCTTGCGCTTGAACGCGTCGGCTGCCGCCTTCTCGGCCTTGGCGTAGCGGCCCTGGAAAAAGAACTTGAGCGCCGCGTCCAGCTTGGCCCGGGCCTTCTCCCGGGCGCGTCGCGTCCGGAATGCCTGAACCACCCCGGGCAACTGCAGGGTTCGCAGCACGATGCGCGCCGCGACATATACCGCAATGAACGAACCGAGCAGCGCGACCACGAACAGGGCGATGGACATCTCGATCCGGTACGGCGGCACCACGAACAGGACGTGGCCAGGGTTCTCGCGGGCAAACAGGGTGATCCCCACGGCTACGGCGACGGTGACGAGCACCCAGAGCAGGAACTTCACGGGGCCACCTTCTCCCTGGGGAGCTTGAAGTTGCGGGCGGCCTCCAGGGTGGGGGACAGGTCCGGCATTTCAACCCGGATCTGGGTTGCTGAAAGCTCGTCGATCGCCGCAAGAAGCTCCGCCGCCGGCTTGGCGCTCGCATCGAAGTAGCGCGAAATCCATTGCCGGGCGGCCTGCAGATCGCCCCGGAACACCCCCTGGTCGCGGTGCAGCAGGGCGAGACGCGCCGAGAGCAGGCGCAACCGAAGGTTCTCCCTCAGGAACCACGCCTGGCTCGGCTCCAGCAGGGGAGGCTCCGGTCGATCCAAACGCTGGATGCGCACCAGTTCCTTCACTTCGGTCCAGACCTGCCGCAGCCAGCGCTTCCAGAGCGGCTGGGACGGATCCAAGGCGGAAGATGGCGCAGCCGTCGCGGACTCCGCCCGCGCATCGGAGGCAAGTGGCAGCCGATCCACGTCGGCGATCATCCGGTCCAGGCGCAGGCTCATGCCGCTCACGTCTACGTACGGCAGCGACCTGAGGGCGTCCATGTCCCCGGCAATTTTCTCCCGGAGGCCCTTGAGCTGCGGCCGGTCGAGGGCCGCCAGACGGGAATCGGCGTGCTCCAGCGCCACCAGGGCGGCCCGGCTGTCCCCCGCCAGCTGCAGCTGCTGGGCCGCTATGGTGAGGTACTGCTCCGCTTCCGCCAGCGCTGTCTCATCGCGGTTGCGGGAAAGGTCCTGGTACAGGGCCTCCAGAGCCAGCTGCTGGCTCTGGGATTCGGCGATCTTGCTTTCCAGCACGCCCAGCCGCGATTCCGTCTGGCGCAAGTTGTCCAGGCTCCGCCCTGCCTCCTCTTTGGCTTCACGCGCGCCGCCCTCGATTTCGGCGAGACGATGGGCGAGATCCTGCCGCACCTGCGCGAACTGGCTGCGGGCGTCCCACCAGTTCCAGCCCGCGGCACCGAGTGCCGCCAGCGCCACCAGCAGCGCCAACACGGCGCCGAGGCCGCGGCGCCGGGGAACCGGGGCAGCGCCGGGCGATTCGCCGCCCCCCGCCGGCGCCTCGGGAAGCTCCGCCGCCTCGGCGGACTGCGTCGCCGCTTGTTCCTCTTCTGGGCGGGTTTCCGTGCTCATGGTCTGTCTCCGAAAAAAATCTTGAGGCCGGTCGCAAGTCCCTCGTCGCCCGGCCCGGTAACGACGACCTGCGCCACGCCCAGCTCGCGCGCGATCCGGCCGATGCGGGGATGAACGGCGAACAGCGGCGTCTTCTTCAGCCACTGCTGCCCAAGCTTGCCCACCATATCGAAAAGATTGCGCAGCCCTTCGCCGCTGGTCACCGTGACCGCGTTCACCTCGCCCCGGGCCCAGGAGCGCAGCAGCGCCGCCGCGTCCGCCCGCGGGCGGCTGCGGCGGTAGCACTCGGCATACGTGACCGACGCGCCCCGGGCGACGAGGGTATCGCCCAGCAGCTCCCGGCCGCCGTCGCCTCGGAAGATGACCACGCGCTTGCCGGCCATGTCCCGCAGCTCCGGAAGCTCGAGCAGTTCCTCGCTGTCAAATCGCCCTTCCGGCACCAGCACCCCCGCAACACCAAAACGCTTCAACTCGCGCGCGCTCCCCTTGCCCACTGCGGCGACCCGCAACCCCGCGGGCAGAACCCCCCTCGCGAAAATGAGATTCATCGCCTTGTCCACCGCATTGGGGCTGATGAACACTGCGAGATCGAACTCCCTCAGACGGTCAACGATCGCCAACAGGGGCCGCAGGTCGTCCATGTCCAGGATTTCGATGACCGGGAACATGATCGGACGGCCACCCGCCTCGCGGATCAGCCGCGCGAGTCCCTCGGCCTGGTGCGCGGGACGGGTGACCAGGATTCCCTTTCCGGCCAGCGGTGCCGCGGCGGCATTGATTTCGCTCACCGCGCGACTCATCGGGCATGGGCCTCGAGGCGGGCCAGGATCTCGTCCGCGCCCAGGGCCCGCAGCTTCTGCGCCAGGGCGTCGCCCACGGCTTCCGGACGATCCGCCGGCCCCTCCGCCTCCGAATGGGCGATCCGGCTCCCATCAGGCGTCGCCACGAAGCCCCTGAGGCGCAGGCTGGCTCCATTGTTCTCGGCGAAAGCTCCCAGGGGAACCTGGCAGCTTCCCGCCAGCGCGCGGCTCATGGCGCGCTCGGCGCGCACGCACGCTGCCGTGGCCCCATGGTTGAGGGGCGCGATCAACTTCGCGATGTCCTCGCGTCCTACCATGCACTCGATGCCCAGGGCGCCCTGGCCCACGGCGGGCAGGCTTTCCTCGGGAGCAAGCAGCCGGGTGATGCGTTCGCCCAGTCCAAGGCGCTTCAGGCCCGCCGCCGCGAGAATGATGGCGGCGTACTGGCCCTCCTCCAGCTTGCGCAATCGCGTCTGCACGTTACCCCGCAGGGTGCGCACCTCCAGCCGGGGAAAACGCGCCCGCAGCTGGCTTTCGCGGCGCAGGCTGGCGGTCCCCACCACGCTGCCCGGGGGCAATTCCTCCAGGGAACGAAATCTCATCGACACGAAAGCGTCCCGGGGATCTTCGCGCTCGGTGATGGCTGCCAGCGAGAACCCGGGAAGCAGCTGCATGGGCACGTCCTTCATTGAGTGGACGGCAAGGTCGGCGCGGCCCTGCTGCAGCGCATCCTCCAGCTCCTTGATGAACAGCCCCTTGCCGCCAATCCGCGCCAGGGGCGAGTCGAGGATCTGGTCGCCCTGGGTGGTCATGCCGAGCAGCGCGAACTCGGTGCGGGGGTATAATGCCGCGAGCCGGGACTGAATATGACGTGCCTGCCACATAGCCAGCGCGCTTTCGCGCGTGGCGATCACCACCCGGGGCAGGACGGACTCCGCCTGTTGCGACACGGCCGAACTCAATTGCGTTGTCTCCGCTTGAAGGAAGTACTCGCGCGCTTCCGCGGCTTCGCTGGGGCGATCATTCTAGCATGGGCGTGCGCGTCCCCGGCCGCGCCGTCGGCGGCTGGGGATCTCACTCTCGCCAGCGACCTGGGGCAGGACGCGGCCCAAGCCCGCGCCCGCGGCGTCCCCGTCCTGGTTCTTTTCAGCCTCCCGGGCTGCGACTACTGTGAGCAGGTGCGCCGCGATTTCCTGCTGCCGATGCAGCGCGACCGCGACGCCGGCGGGACGGCGATCCTGCGCCAGGTGGATCTCGGGAGCGCCCAGCCGATCAGGGATTTCGCGGGGAACGCGACAACCCACGACGCCTTCGCCCGCAGTCACAGAATCACGCTGGCGCCCACGGTCAAGATTTTCGACGGCGAGGGGCGCGAGGCGGCGGAACCGCTGGTGGGAATGCTTACGCGGGACCTTTACGGGGCCTACCTGGAGCATGCCCTGGAAAAGGGCCAGGCGCGGATGAGTTCGAAGATCCGCAGATGAGAGCCCGGTTTGCGTGATCGAGCGGCCGCGCCGCCGCCCTCCCGGCCTGTTCGGTGATCCGTTAGCGTCTCCGACGGCACCCTGGTGTCCATGCCGGCAGCCACAGGCACTCGACCATCCCCGACGCCCGCGCTGGCCCTGGCGGCCTTGGGCGTCGTCTATGGCGACATCGGGACCAGCCCTCTCTATACGATCAGGGAGATCTTCGCCAGCCCCCACCACGCACCGGTGCCCCTCACGCCGGACAACGTGCTCGGGGTGCTGTCCCTGGTGCTCTGGGCGCTGATCATCGTGGTCTCCATCAAGTACGTCGGCTTCGTGATGCGGGCCGACAACCGGGGCGAGGGCGGCATCATGGCGCTCATTGCCCTGGCGCTGGGTGATGCCGAGGGCAGCGCGAGGCGCCGGAATTTTGTGATCATGATCGGCATCCTGGGGGCGGCCATGTTCTATGGCGACGGAATGATCACCCCCGCCATTTCCGTGCTTTCCGCGGTAGAGGGCTTGGAAGTGGCGACTCCGGTCCTGAAGCCGGTGGTGGTTCCGGTCACCATCGCCGTGCTGGTCCTGCTGTTCGCCTTCCAGCGCCACGGCACGGCGCGGGTGGGTGCCCTGTTCGGGCCGGTGATGGCGGTGTGGTTCCTGACCCTCGCCGTGCTCGGCGCCGTGAACCTGGCGCATCATCCCTCGGTGCTGCTGGCGGTCAACCCGGCATACGCCGTCGGCTTCTTCCTCGAGCAGGGGGCCTTGGCGTTTGTCATTCTGGGCGCGGTAGTGCTGGCCATCACCGGCGCGGAGGCCCTGTACGCCGACATGGGGCACTTC